>NZ_JBFAOF010001358.1:0-1500 GCF_040675125.1 Spirillospora sp. NPDC049652
CGGGGAGGCCGCCGAACGTGACCGAGCCGACCGCGTCGACCGCGACGATGGTGACGGGGCGGCCGCGTTCGCGGAAGTAGCGGGCGCAGCCCATGAGGGTGCCGGTGGTGCCCGCGCCGACGAACAGGACCTCCAGGTCCGGGAAGCGGCGGTCGATCGCGGGGGCGGTGCCGTTGTAGTGGGCCAGCCAGTTGTTGCGGTTGGCGTACTGGTTCAGCCAGACGTGGTCGGGCAGGTCGGCGCAGAGCTGCCGGACGTGCGCGATGCGGCTGGCGAGGTAGCCGCCGTTGGCGTCCTGGTGGCCGATGACCAGCACCTCGGCGCCGAGGGCGCGCATCACCCGCATGGACGCGGGGTTGCAGCGCGGGTCGGTGACGCAGAGGAAGCGGTAGCCGCGGTCGGCGGCGATGATGCTGAGCGCGATGCCGAGGTTGCCCGAGGACGACTCGACGATGGTCGAGCCGGGGCGCAGCAGTCCGTCGCGCTCGGCGGCCTCCACCATGGCGGCGGCGGCCTTGAGCTTCACCGAGCCGGCGAAGTTGAACCCCTCGCACTTGAGGAACAGGGGGACGTCGAGCACGGGACCGAGGTCCACGTAGAGGTCCTCGACGTTGAAGTCCTGCGGCGAGGTGATGATGGGCACGCTGCCACCCTGGGGAGAAAACCGATCTCGTTGGCCGGCGGAAGCGGGAACGACAAAGCGGCGAAAGGGATGAGAAGGCCCTTCGCCGATCCGTTGCTTGAATGGCTCGAACGCAATTTCCGGCCGTTCTCCTGGCTTCCCCCGAACTGTGCCGCGATCATCTGGTCGAACCGTGGCCGATCATCACGGTACCTAGCAGCATGTTCTCCCGCAACCCCCGGCTTACCGGCCGGTAGGGTGGTTATGCAACAGAAACCCGGCAGGACTGGCCGGGGCCGGACATAAGATTCTCCCGCGCCGGGAACCGGTTCGGATCGGGTGGATTTTCCGGTGATGACGGGTGAGCGCCGCCACATCACGGAGGGTGACGATGAACGCTGGGCTGCCGGTCCGCGACCGCCTGCTGCCGGTCGGGGCGCTGCCGGAGCTGGACGTCCCGGCCGCGGAGATCGCGCGCGCCCGCGAGCTGGCCGCGCGGCACGGGATGATCCGCGACCGGGGCCTCGACATCGACGACCCCGTGATCACGCGGGTGGAGCGGTTCGCCGCCGAGCGGGACCGTCCGGCGGTGGCCGACGGGCGGCGCTCGCTGAGCTACGCCGAGCTGGCCCTGGAGGCGCGGCGGTTCGCCGCGCTGCTGGAACGCGAGGGCGTCAAGCCCGGCACGGTCGTCGGGGTCGGCGGTGAGCGCCGCGTCGAGGTGCTGGCCGCGTTCCTGGCGTTGGAGCTGGTCGGGGCGCTGTACGTGCCGGCCGACGGGAGCTGGCCCGCCGGCCGCGTCCGGGACGTCCTGGACCAGGCGGGCGCGGCGCTGCTGCTCACCGTCGAGCACGCGCCGCCCGCCGCGCGGCGCGAGG
>NZ_JBFAOF010001359.1:0-1496 GCF_040675125.1 Spirillospora sp. NPDC049652
ATCACCTCGCGCTCGCGCGGGGTGAGCCGGGCGAGCGGCGAGTCGTCCCGGCCGCGCGCCACCAGCCGGGCGACGACCTCCGGGTCCATCGCGGTGCCGCCCCCGGCGACGCGCCGGACGGCGTCGACGAACTGCCCCGCGTCGAACACCCGGTCCTTGAGCAGGTAGCCGATGCCGCCCGTGCCGTCCGCGAGCAGCTCGCGGGCGTAGAGCTGCTCGACGTACTGCGACAGCACGAGGACGGGCAGCCCGGGGACCTGGCGGCGGGCCTCCAGCGCGGCCTGCAGGCCCTCGTCGGTGAAGGTCGGCGGCAGGCGCACGTCGACCACCGCCACGTCCGGGCGGTGGTCGAGCAGTGCCTTGAGCAGGGACGGCCCGTTGTCCACGGCCGCCGCGATCTCGAAGTCGTGCGCCCGGAGGAGGCTGACCAGCCCCTCGCGCAGCAGGGCCAGGTCCTCGGCGAGCACGACGCGCAACGGTGTCTCCGTCAGGGGGTGAGGAGCGCGCAGGGCAGCTCCAGGGTGACGATGGTCGGGCCGCCCGGGGGAGAGCTGAGGGCGAGCACTCCGTCGAATGTACCGATCCGCCGCTCGATCCCGCGAAGTCCGGTGCCGCCCGAGAGGGACGCGCCGCCCTGCCCGTCGTCGGTGACCGAGATCCGCAGCATGCCGGCGGCGTACCGGACGTCCACCCAGGCGTGCCGCGCGCCGGAGTGCTTGGCGACGTTGGTGAGGATCTCCGAGGCCGCGAAGTAGGCGGCGGACTCGACCGGGGCGTCCGGGCGTCCGGGCAGGTCCACGGCGACCTCGACGGGCAGCGGGTGGTCCAGCGCGAGCGCCTTGACCGCGTCCCCGATGCCGCGGTCGGCGAGGACCGGCGGGTGGATGCCGCGGACCAGGTCGCGCAGCTCGGCCAGGGCCTTGGCGGACGAGGCGCGGGTCTCGGCGAGCAGCGTCCGGGCGCGCTCGGGGTCCTTGTCGAGCAGGTGCTCGATCGCGCCGAGGCTCATGCCCATCGCGACGAGCCGGGCCTGCGCGCCGTCGTGCAGGTCGCGCTCGATGCGGCGCAGCTCGGCGGCCGAGGCGTCCACGGTCTCGGTCCGGGTCTCGGTCAGCTCCCGGACGCGCTCCTCCAGCCGTCCCCGGGGCGGGCCGAGCATCGACCGGTTGACGATCGCGTACACGCGCATGATCGCCGGGCCGTACCGCCACCCCAGCAGCGCCAGCAGGGACCCGAGCAGCGCGCAGCCCGCCGACCCGGCCAGGCCGTAGTCGCCGAGCGGCCAGAACGGCCCCCAGCCGAACGTGCGCAGGTCGGGCATCCACGGCATCACCAGGACGCCTTCCAGCCCGTAGACGACCAGCGCGGCGGGCAGCCCCGCGAGCACCACGCCGGTCACGGTGTTCACCGCCGTCCAGAGCATGTCGCGCCAGGTCGCCGGGTCGCGCAGCAGCCACTTCACCGTGCCGGCCGGGGACGCGCCGTCCGGCCGCGGC
>NZ_JBFAOF010001360.1:0-1490 GCF_040675125.1 Spirillospora sp. NPDC049652
ACCCGACGCCCGAGGTGCACCCGGAGGTCGCCCGGCGGCACGCCCGCGTGGTCGCCACCGGCCGCAGCGACTTCCCGAACCAGATCAACAACGTGCTCGCCTTCCCCGGCATCTTCCGGGGCGCGTTCGACGTCCAGGCCCACACCATCACCGAGGGCATGAAGCTCGCCGCCGCCGACGCGCTCGCCGCGATCGTCGGGGACGACCTGACCGCCGACTACGTCATCCCCGGCCCGTTCGACCCGCGCGTCGCCCCGGCCGTCACCGCGGCCGTGGCCGCCGCCGCCCGCACCGACGGGGTCGCCCGCGCCTGACCTCGCCCTTCTCCTGGACGGCCCGCTCTCCCCCCGGAGGCGGGCCGTCCGCATTATGAGATTCGGGGCGGCCGTTAGCCGCGACAATTCTTGTGGCCGCTGGACGGGTCGGCAAACAAATCACCGGCCCGCACGCTCGATCGCCGAATGATTTCCCCTATTCGACCATCCGGCGGTACCCGACAAGGTGCATACTCGACAAAGGGGAGAAACACATCATCGGGCTACTCCGGCAGGAGTGCACGTGGACCTCGCTTCCTACGCCGAGCTGGCGATCGTGCTGGTCAACAGCGGGCGCCGCCCGGACGGGGACGCCCTGCGCGACCTCGACGGGCTCCGCGACCTGCTCGCCGGGCGGCCGCACCTCGGCGGCACGCTGCGGCAGCGCGACCTGGACGCCATGCGCGAGCTGCGCGACCAGCTCCAGGCCGTCTTCGCCGCGTCCGCCGCGGGCCGGGGCGAGCTGGCCGCCGAACGGCTGAACGAGCTGCTCATCCAGCATCCCGTCCACCCCCAGCTCTCCGCGCACGACGGCCTGGACTGGCACCTGCACGTCAACGACGGCGGCGCCGTCCACGACGTCTACGCCGCGCGTGCCGCGATGGGCCTGGCCGTCCGGGTCGCCGAGCAGGGCATCGACCGGCTGCGCGTCTGCCCCGCGGACGGCTGCGGCCGCGTCCACCTCGACACGACCAAGGAGCGCTCCCAGCTGTACTGCTCACCGGAGTGCGCGGACCGCACCTCGAACCACGCCCCGGACCATGCAGCAGGGCAGGCCATGGGCCACAGCGCGGGACGGTCCACGGGTCAGACCGCGGGGCGGGCCGTCCGGCGCGGGGAGCGGGGCGACGGGAGCGACAGCGCCGGACGGGACAGCACCGCCGCACGGCTGAACGGCCAGTAGCGGGCGACGACCGGCCCGAGCACCAGGCGGTGCGGGACGGCGTCGAAGTCCCAGCTGTCCTGGCGGCCGTGCGCGCGCTGGTTGTCGCTCTCCAGCCACCAGCCGCCGTCCTCCTCGCGGACGGCCCGCTTCACGATGAGCCGCTCCTCGTCCCAGGGGTGCCGCGCGACGACCGCGTCGCCGGCGCGCACGCGCCCGCCCGCGCGGACGAGCAGCCAGTCCCCCGCACGCAGCGCGGGCAGCATCGACTCGCCGGTCACCGCGACCGCGCG
>NZ_JBFAOF010001361.1:0-1489 GCF_040675125.1 Spirillospora sp. NPDC049652
GTGGACCTGATGGGTGCGGAGGGGCTTGGGCCGCGCCGGCTGGGGCGGGCGGGGGGCGTCGGCGGGGCCGGGGGGGGGGGGGGGGGGGCGGCCGGGCTCCCCCCCGCCGGCGGCGCGCCGGCCGTCCGCGCGAGCCGATCGCGACGGGCCGTCGTGCCACAGGTCCGGGGCCGCCGCGGCGGCGACGCCCGCCGCCCCGGCGGCCAGCAGCCCGAGGGCGCGGCGGCGGTCAACGTTCGGCATGAGTGCTCCGATGTCTGTCGGGGTGTCGGTGATCACAACCTTGGACGCCGCCGGGGGCCCATGTGTTCGATCGTCTGACGGCGTGTCGGAGCTCACGCCGCCGTCGGCGCCGGATTCAGCGCGCGTCCACCACCGTGTCGACCGGGGCGTCGAGCGGTGCGGCCGGTTCCGTGGCGGGGTCGGGGGCGGCCTCCTCACCGCGGGTGTTGCGGACGCCGAAGGCGACGAGCGCCGCCACCAGGGTGAACATGGACCCGGCGAACAGGGCGTCCTGGAAGCCCTCGGTGCCGGCGTGCCTCGGGTCCGTCCCGAGGCGCAGGAGGTCGCCGGTCCGGTCGGCGGCGATCACGGCCATGATGGCGAGGCCGAGCGCCGTGCCGAGCTGCTGGGACGACTGGAGCAGCGCCGCGGCCATGCCCGCGCGGTTCGCCGGGACGCCCGCGTTCGCGGCGGCGGTGACGGACACGAACGCGACGCCGAGGCCGAGCGCGAACACGATCAGGCCGGGCAGCAGGTCGCGCGTGTACGAGCCGTCGACCGGGATGCGGGAGAGCATGTACAGCCCGCCCGTGCCGATCAGGCCGCCGACCACGATGAGCGGCCGCGTCCCGAACCGGGGCAGCAGCTTGGACGTGATGCCCGCCGCGACGCCGACGGCCGCGCACAGCGGCAGGTACGCCGAGCCGGTCTGGATCGGCGAGTAGCCGAGGACGGTCTCCATGTAGAGGCTGAGGAAGAAGAACATGGCCGCGCCGCCCGCGAGGATCAGCAGCTGGGTGACGTTGGCCGCCGCGAGGCCGCGGATCCGGAAGGTGTCGAGCGGCAGCAGCGGGTGCGCCGACCGCGTCTCGTTGAGGACGAACAGCGCCAGCAGGACGGCCGAACCGGCGAGGCCGCCGATCGTCCGGGTGGTCTCCCAGCCGACCTCCGGGGCCTTGACCAGCGTGAACACCAGCAGCAGCATCGCGCCGGTGACCAGCAGCGCGCCGGGGATGTCGAACTCGCGGATCCGGGCCGTCCGGCGGTCGTCGGGCAGCAGCATCGGGACGACGACGAGGATGGCGACGACGACCGGCACGTTCACGAGCATCACCCAGCGCCAGCCGAGGCCGTCGGTGAGGATCCCGCCGAGCAGCACGCCCGCGCCGGACGCGGCGCCCGCCATGCCGCCCCAGACGGCGAGGGCGCGGTTGCGCTCCGGGCCCTCCCGGAAGGACGTGGTGAGCAGCGACAGCGCGGCGGGGAG
>NZ_JBFAOF010001362.1:0-1486 GCF_040675125.1 Spirillospora sp. NPDC049652
GGACGAGACGCCCCACCCGGCGACGGTCGCGTAGACGCGGCGGCCCTGCTCGCGGGCCTGGTCCTCGCGCATCAGCACGACCATGCCGCAGCCCTCGCCCGGCCAGAAGCCGTTGGAGTCGCGGTCGTACACCCGCATCTCGCGGCGGGCGAGCGCGCCGGTCTTGGCGAACCCGATGATCTCGAACGGGTCGATGGACAGGTCCACGCCGCCCGCGACCGCGACGTCCAGCTCGTCCTCCAGCAGCGCCCGGCACGCGGTCGCCACCGACAGCAGCGAGGACGAGCACGCGCCGTCCACGGTGTAGCCGCCGCCCTTGAGGTCGTAGAAGTTGCAGACGCGGCCCGCGATCGTGTTGGACAGGCCGCCCGCGAGGGTGTCCTCGTCGATGGCCGGGAACGGCTCCTTGTACCGTTCCTCCAGGTCGGCCAGGAACGTCCCGAGCCGGTCGTCCTCCCAGCCCTGCTCGCGCAGCGCGGCGGCGAGCGTCCGGCGGACGTACGGCCAGCGCAGCCGCATCAGGTTCGCGCGGGCGAACTCCCCGGTGAGGGTGTTGCCGACGATGACGCCGGTGCGTTCGCGGGGCAGGCCGTCGCCCTCGGGGAAGCCCGCGTCCGCGAGGGCCTTGCCGGCCACGTCCAGCGCCAGCCAGTGCGTCAGGTCGGTGGACCGGTAGGTGCTCCCGGCGATCCGGTGCCCCACCCGGTCGAACTCGTAGCCCTCGATCACGGCCGCGTTGGTGGCGTAGAAGCGGTCCGGCGCGGCCGGGTCGGGGTCCCAGTAGTCGGCCAGCCGCATCCGCTCGTCCGGCAGCCGCCGGAAGGCGCGCCGGCCGGCGAGGGCGTTCTCCCACAGCTCGCGCGGCGAGGCGGCGTCGGGGTAGCGGCACGCCAGGCCGACGACGGCGATCCTGCTCATCCGAATTCCCTGTTCTCCCTGTTCGTCCGGAACGCCGCCCGCAGCGACGGCCGCGCGGGTCTCGGCGGCGCGGGTCTCGGCGGCGCGGCCCGTCCGAGGGCCGCTCATGCGAACTCGGCGGCGATGCGCTGCCGCCACGTCTCGTAGGCGGGCACCGGGCCGTCCGGTCCCTGGACCGCGCGCTCGGGGTCGTCCGGCAGCCGCTCGGCGCAGACCAGCGCCGCCCGCTCCGGGGTCGTCCCGCAGAACACCTCGGTGGCGAGCGCGACGTGCGGCACCATCAGGTCGGCCCGCAACCGCGCCTCCGCGCCGAACGCGCTGCCCTGCGCGAGCATCGGCCGGTGCTCCCCGGCGCGGGCCAGCAGCCCGGCGAGCTCCTTCTCCTCGACGCCGCCCGCGTAGGTGGCGGCCAGCCCGACCCCGCTGTACAGGTCGGCGCGGCGGTGCTCGGGGAAGTCCTCGACGGTGTCGGCCCTCGTGCACGCGCCGGAAGAAGTCCCGGTCGGGCCACAGAGCGTTCACATCGAGGCGAAGCTCGGTAGTGCCGTGTTCGGTGGTGACGTGAAGG
>NZ_JBFAOF010001363.1:0-1485 GCF_040675125.1 Spirillospora sp. NPDC049652
CAGCCGCGTCTTGCCGACCCCGCCGACGCCGGTCAGCGTGACCAGGCGCGAGCGGGCCAGCACGCGCCTGGCCTCGGCCAGCTCGCGCCGCCGGCCGATGAACCGGGTCACCTCGGCGGGCAGGTTGCCGCCGTGCCGGTCGTCCGCCAGTGCCGTCACCGGTCACCTCGTGGAGGGGAGGGAACTAGGGATGCGTCGGGTCGATCTGTCGGATGGGAGCGTCAGGATGGGTGCATCGTACGCCGTCGGAGCCCCGGCCACCCGCGTATCGCGGGTCAATACGGCCGGTTACGGACGCCCTTCCCGCTCCACTCCCACGAGCACCTCCGCACACCCTACGCTCGTCCCCCGCCCCGGCCCCGCCGGTGTCCGGCATCGGACCGCGCGGTCGGTCGGACGGCCCGCCCCGCGGCCCGGGACGACTACGCCGGCGCGGCCTCCAGGCGGACGACCACCGACTTCGACGTGGGGGTGTTGCTGATGTCGGCCGTGCTGTCCAGCGGCACCAGGACGTTGGTCTCGGGGAAGTACGCGGCCGCGCAGCCGCGCGCGGTCGGGTAGGCGACGACGCGGAAGCCGGGCGCGCGGCGCTCGGTGCCGTCGGTCCACTCCGAGACCAGGTCCACGGTCGCGCCGTCGGCGTGGCCGAGCGTAGCGAGGTCGTCGGGGTTGACGAAGACCACGCGCCGCCCGGCCTTCACGCCCCGGTAGCGGTCGTCCAGCCCGTAGATCGTGGTGTTGTACTGGTCGTGGCTGCGGACGGTCTGGAGCAGCAGCCGGCCCTCCGGCACGCGCAGCACCTCCAGCGTGTTCGCGGTGAAGTTCGCCTTGCCGGTCGCCGTGGGGAAGCGGCGCTCGTCGCGCGGCGCGTGCGGCAGCGTGAACCCGTCCGGCTCGCGCACGCGCGCGTTGTAGTCCTCGAAGCCGGGGACGACCCGCTCGACGTGGTCGCGGATGACGTCGTAGTCGCGCTCCATCTTGTCCCAGCGGATGCCGTGCCGGTCGCCGAGCACCCGGCGCGCCAGCCCGGTCACGATCGCGACCTCGGACCTGAGCTGGGGCGACGCGGGGGCGAGGCGGCCGCGCGACGCGTGCACCATGCCCATGGAGTCCTCGACCGACACGAACTGCTCGCCGCCCGCCTGCACGTCCCGCTCGGTGCGGCCGAGCGCGGGCAGGATCAGCGCGCGCCCGCCCGTGACGGCGTGCGACCGGTTCAGCTTCGTCGACACCTGGACGGTCAGCCGGCAGTTGCGCATCGCCGCCTCGGTCACGTCCGAGTCGGGGGTCGCGCGGACGAAGTTGCCGCCCATCGCGAAGAACACCTTCACCTTGCCGTCCCGCATCGCGCGGATGGCGTCGACGGTGTCCAGGCCGTGCTCGCGCGGCGGCTCGAACCCGAACTCGGCGGCGAGCGCGTCCAGGAACGCGGCCTTCGGCTTCTCGTAGATGCCCATCGTCCGGTCGCCCTGGACGTTGGAGTGG
>NZ_JBFAOF010001364.1:0-1483 GCF_040675125.1 Spirillospora sp. NPDC049652
CGGCGGCCTTGGCCACCGCGTCCACGGACACGCGCGTCACCGCCGCGCCGGACAGGTGCTCACGTGCCGCCGAGAGGACGCGGCGACGGGTCTCCTCGGCCGCGGCGGTCCGCCGGTCCGAGCGGTAGGGACGGGGCGACATCCTTGACCGGCCTCCATATTAGATTTACTGTCTGTCCAACGAATTCTATCGGAAAGCAGGCCGGCAGTGAACACCTCGACCACCCGTCCCCTGGACGGCCGCGTGACGATCGTGACCGGAGCGAGCCGCGGCATCGGCGCGGCCACCGCCCGCGCCCTCCACCGCGCCGGCTCCGCCGTCGTCCTCGCCGCCCGCGACGCGGACGCCCTGAAGGCCCTGGCCGCCGAGATCGCCGACGACGGAGGACGCGCGCTCGCCGTCCCGACCGACGTGACCGACGCCGGCTCCGTCGACCGGCTCGTCCAGGAGACCCTCGACACCTACGGACGCCTCGACGCCGCCTGCAACAACGCCGCGGGCGGAGGCCACCCGCCCACCCCGCTCGCGGACGTCGCCGTCGAGGACTTCGACAGCGCCCTGACCGTCAACCTGCGCGGCGTCTTCCTCGCCATGCGCGCCGAGATCCCCGCGATGCTCGAATCAGGCGGGGGAGCCATCGTGAACATGTCGTCCACCGCGGGTCTCCAGGCCGTCGGTGGACTCGCCGGATACGTCTCCAGCAAGTTCGGCCTCGTCGGCCTCACCCAGACCGCGGCCCTCGACTACGCGGACGCCGGGGTCCGAGTGAACGCGCTGGCACCCGGCCCGATCCTCACCGAGCAGCTGGAACGCGCGGGGGAGCAGGCCCAGGCGGCGGCCGCCCAGGCGATGCCCATGCGCCGCATCGGCGCGCCGGACGAGGTGGCGGAAGCCGTCGTCTGGCTCTGCTCGGACGCGGCGTCCTTCATCACCGGCGCCGTCCTGCCGATCGACGGAGGCAAGCTCGCGGGCATGGCTCCCTTCAGCCGCATGCGAGCCGCGAAGACCCCCGCCGCCGGCTGAAGCCGGTGCGCCGGACCGCACGCGACGCCTCGATTTGACGACCCCTCGGGGAGTACCTAGTGTTCTTCCTGCCCCGAGGGGATGCGGGACGCCGAGAGGCGGACGGCCCCGGGGAGACCACCGAGGAAAAACCGTTCGAAGCACTCTTCGGACCGCGTTACTCTGGTGTGGTCAGCCCGGAACGGGATGCAGGACGCCGACAAGGTGGCCGGCCCGAGGGACTCCACTGAAGATCACGTCAGACGACGTCGAGTCGTCTGCGTCCTCATGCGGTGGACGGGCAGCTCTGAAGATCGGTTCGAAAGAGCCGGTTGACAAGAGTGAAGATCCCGGTAAGATTGAAGGGTTGCCCCGGAGCGAGGCCCGCGAGAGCGGGTGGAGCGCGGTGGGTGTCCGTTTCTTGAGAACTCAACAGCGTGTTAAAAGCCAGTGCCTTTATAGATCAGGCAAGGCCTGATC
>NZ_JBFAOF010001365.1:0-1482 GCF_040675125.1 Spirillospora sp. NPDC049652
GTCGGCCGGGCGCGCGTTGCGGCCGTCGAACAGGGTCACGAACAGGTAGGTCAGCAGGCCGACGACCTCGGCCGGGACGCCGTCGGCGGTCAGCGCGGCGGTGAAGTCGTCCGGCGTGAGCGTGGTGAAGCCGACGGGCCGGCCGGTCAGTTCGGAGATCTCGCCCATCGCCTCGGCGAAGGTCAGCGCGCGCGGCCCGGTGACCTCGTAGACCTCCCCGGCGTGCCCGTCCTCGGTCAGCGCGGCGACGGCGACGTCGGCGATGTCGTCGGCGTCGGCGAACGGCTCGGGCACCTCCCCGACCGGCAGCGCCAGGTGGCCGGCGCGGATGTACTCCGCGAAGTCCGACTCGTTGAAGTTCTGGTAGAACCAGGCCGCGCGGACGACCGTCCAGTCGACGCCGGAGGCGCGGACGACGTCCTCGCACTCCTCGGCCTCCTTCTCGCCGCGTCCCGACAGCAGCACCACCCGCCGCACGCCCGCCTCGACCGCGGCCTCGCAGAAGGCGGCGATGTGCTCAGGGGCGCCGGGGACGGCGAGGTCTGGGGCGTAGGCGAGATAGACCGAGCGGACACCGGCGAGGGCGGCGGGCCAGGTGCCCGAGTCCGTCCAGTCGAAGGGCGTCTCGCCGGAGCGGGAGCCGATGCGCACCCGAACGTTCCGGGCGGTGAGCCGCTCGGCGACGCGGCGGCCGGTCTTCCCGGTGCCGCCCAGGACCAGCGTCAGTCCGCGGTCGGTCGCCGTCGCCGTCTCGATTGCAGTCGCCGTGGTGGTCCCGGTCGCGGTGTTCGTCGTGTTCGTCATGTCCTGTAGTCAACCGGCAAGGATGATCACCGAACATCGTTGAGGGTCCAGGCCGCATACGCAAGCGTCTAGGGTGCGGTCATGGACACCCTCGCCGATCTTCTCGACGGTCCCCGGGCGCGGGGCGCGTTCCTGTTGCGCATGGTCATGGAGCCGCCGTGGGCGGTCCGGGTGGAGGACGGGGCGCCGCTGTGCGTGGTGATCGTGCGCAGCGGCGAGGCCTGGGTGACGCCGGAGGGCGGCGAGCCGGTCCGCTGCTCCCCCGGCGATGTGGCGATCATGCGCGGGCCCGTCCCGTACGTGGTGGCGGACGCCCTCGGCTCCCCGCCGCAGTGGATCATCCATGACGAGGGCCGGTGCACGACGCTGTTCGGCGCGCCCCCGGCGGACTCGATGTCGTTCGGCGTCCGGACGTGGGGGAACGCGCCGGACGGCCCGACGACGCTGCTCGTCGGGACGTACCTGGCGCAGGGCGCGGTCGAGCGCCGGCTGCTGGCCGCGCTGCCGCCGCTGGCCGTCCTGCCGGACTGGCGGTCGCCGCTCGCCGCGCTGCTCGGCGACGAGATCGGCCGGGACGCTCCGGGCCAGCCGGTCGTGCTCGACCGGCTGCTCGACCTCATCCTCATCGCGGTGCTGCGGGCCTGGTTCTCCCGGCCGGGCGCGCGGCCGCCGGGCTGG
>NZ_JBFAOF010001366.1:0-1482 GCF_040675125.1 Spirillospora sp. NPDC049652
GTCCTCCGGACGGACGGGCCCGGCGGCGGCCAGCTCGGACCGCAGCCGCGCGCCGAGGGCGCTCCGGCGGCGCTCGCCGCGGCGCTGCCCGGCCAGCACCCGGCGGGCCACGCCGTACAGCCACAGGCGGGCCTCGTCGCCCGGCGGGACGTCGTCCAGCCGCCGCCACGCGACGAGGAAGGTCTCGGCGACCACGTCCGCGGCGTCCTGGGGGTCCCCGGTCCGCCGCAACGCGTACCCGAGCACCTTGGCCCGGTTCTCCGCGTACAGGTCCTCGAACCGGTTCGATGTGGGATGTCGCAACACCAGCTCCTTTCCGGCATCCCTTCATTGCCGGCTCCCCTCCGGCATTACACCCCCTGCCGCGACCGGCGCGCTGGAACCGGTCGGGCGGGTGGGCCGGGACGTTCGAGCGCTCGGCTCAGGCGTCCCGGCCCCCGGTGTTCAGGTGCTCACCATCTCTCCCAGTGCAGGACCTGGTCGCGCGGGATGCGGGGCGCGGGCTTGAAGTCGGTGCCGATCGTGTAGGCGAGCGGGATGAACGCGGCGAGCATGACCTCCTGGTAAGGGACGCCCAGCGTGGCGGCGAGTTCCTGTTCGAGGGGCCCTTGGGCCGTTGTCCAGGTGGTGCCCAGGCCGCGGGCGCGGGCTGCGAGCATGAAGCTCCAGGTCGCGGGCAGGATGGACCCCCAGGTCCCGGACTGGACGGCCGCCGTGGCGTGGTCGGTGCGCCCTTCGATGGCGGGGATGACGAACGCCGGGACCCGGTGGATGTTGTCGGTCAGGTGCCGCAGCCCGTCGAACACGCCCTGGGTGGAGCGTGGAGCGTGGTTCATGCGGCGGATGTCGCGTTCGTTCAGAGGCTGGCCCTCCGCCGCGGCGAGCGCCCGGCGGAAGACGCCGCCCACGGTGCGGCGCAGGCGGGGTTCGGTGACCACGATGAAGTGCCAGCGCTGCCGGTTGCGTCCGGTGGGCGCCTGGGTGGCCAGGTCGACGCATTCCTCGATGAGCCGGCGCGGGACGGGCCGGTCGAAGTCGAGCCGCCTGCGGACGGCCCGGGTGGTGGACAGCAACTCGTCGGGGGTGAGGTCAAGGGTCATCGGGTGCTCCTCATGCGCGGACGGACGTCGGGGTTGGTGGCCGCCGGGTCACCGGCGGCGGGTGGAGGAGGCGTGCGCAGGCCGACGTAGGCGATGAGCGCGCCGAGCAGGGAGAAGGTCCCGGCGGTCAGGAACGCCGCGCGGTAGCCGTCCAGCGCGTCCGCCGGGACGGCCATCACGGCCGCGAGCACCGCCACGCCGATGCCGGCCCCGATCTGCACGGACGAGGTGACCAGGCTGGAGGCCAGGCCTTGGCGGTGGTCCGGCAGGCCGGCGACGGCGGCGATGTTGAGACTGGGGAACGACAGGCCGTTGCCCACGCCGTGCACGATGAGCGCGGGCAGCAGCACGGTCGCGTAGCCGCTGGACGCGCCCGCGCGCA
>NZ_JBFAOF010001367.1:0-1481 GCF_040675125.1 Spirillospora sp. NPDC049652
GGCCAGATCGACGGTGAGGCCGGAAAGCAGGGACGGGTCCGGAACGACCTCGCCGCGTCCGCCGCCGCGCGCCGAGAGCCGCTCGCCGTGCAGCGGCGCGAGCCCTGCCAGCAGGGCGAAGCAGACGCGCAGGCGCGGGAAGGCGGGCCGTCCGAACGCGCGGAACGCGTACCAGGCCGCGTGCATCTGCGAGACATAGGGGACGACCGCCGCCCACCACGCGGGGTCCGTACCCTCAGTGGCTGCGCAGGGCCCGGTGCCACCGGCGGCGGGCCCGGGGTGGACGAACAGGGGCAGCCCGCGCTCTTCGAGCAGCGCCAGGAGCGGCGCGCAGTGCCGGTACCCGGCGGCGTCGAGCAGCGCGTTCGCGGGGAGCTGGAGGCCGGCGCAGCCGCGGTCCAGCTCCCGGGCCAGGGCGCCGGGGTCGATCTCGGTCACGCAGGCGGCGGCCCAGGCGCGGAACGGCTCGGGAAGCCCGGCGGCCCCCGCGTGGTAGGCGTCCAGCAGCGGCCGGGCCTCGTCCGGGGGGAGCAGTTCGACGCCCAGCGGCGAGGACAGCGAGACCAGCGCGAGGTCGAGGCCGTCCGCGCGGGCCAGCGCGGCCCGCAGCGGCACGTCGTGGTCGTCCGGGTCCACCTCGAACGGCGGCTCCCCGGCGAGGTGGAGCGTCCACCCGTCGAGGCGCGGCGGAGCCGTGCGGGCCCGCAGCGCGGCGAGCAGGGGAGCGCCCCAGAGGTGCTGGTGGACGTCCGCCCCCGGCATCGCCGACTCCTTACTGAACCGCATCAGTTAACCGTTTCAGTGAACCGGTTCAGCACCCGCCCCGTCAAATGCCGCCGGGAACCGCCCGCGCCGACCGTCTAGGGTTGGGGGGCGTGAGCGACAGGCGGAAGCGCGCGACCATCCGCGAAGTGGCGCAGGCGACCGGCCTGTCGCCGGCGGCCGTCTCCTACGCGCTGCGCGGCATCCAGACCTCGGAGGAGACCCAGGAGCGGGTCCGCGCCGCCGCCGAGGAGCTGGGCTACGAGGCGCACCCGATCGCCCGCGCCCTGGCCAGCGGCCGCACCGACATGGTCGGGCTGCTCTGCGGCTCCCTGGAGGACTACTGGCAGCAGTCCCTCGCCGTCGGCATCGGCCGGGCGCTGCTCGCCCGCGACCGCTACGCCCTGATCGTGGACGCCGGCGGCGACCCCGAGCGCGAGCTGGCCCTCGCCCGCCGGCTGCGCGACCAGCGGGTGGACGGCCTGATCGTCCAGCCGCTGGACCCGGCCGCCGCGCTCTGGTCCGAGCTCGCCGAGACCCTCCCGGTCGTGTCCATCGGCGACGCCCTGCACGGCGGCAAGGCCCAGGGCGAGGTCGTCTTCGACAACCGGCGCGGCGTCACGCTCGCCCTGGAGCACCTGCGCGACCTCGGCCACCGGCGGGTCGCGGTGTTCACCCCGACCCGCGCCAGCACCCCCGACCGGCCCGCCGACGTGCAC
>NZ_JBFAOF010001368.1:0-1480 GCF_040675125.1 Spirillospora sp. NPDC049652
GTCGGCGGCAGTGGACACCATGGCGGCCGCCCTCCAGGAGCGCCTGCGCGCCGAGCGGTCCTTCACCGCCGACGTGGCGCACGAGCTGCGCACGCCGCTGATGGGGCTGGTGACGTCCGCCGAGCTGCTGCCCGAGGGGGAGGCGACCGGGTTCGTCCGGGACCGGGTCGGGGTGCTGCGCGCGCTGGTGGAGAACCTCCTGGAGATCTCCCGGCTGGACGCCGGGGTCGAGCACCCCGATCCCGCCCCGGTGCCGGTGGGCGAGGTCGTGGCCGAGTCGGTGCGGCGCACCGGCCTGGACGCGCGGGTCGTGGTGGACGGAGCGCCGGTCGCCGAGACCGACCCGCGCCGCCTCGACCGGATCGTGGCGAACCTCGTGATCAACGCGCACCGCCACGGCCGCGGGCCGGTCGAGGTGCGGGTCGCGCCGGGCGCCGGGGACGGCGGACGCGCCGGGGAGGTCGTGCTGACCGTCCGCGACCACGGGCCCGGGCTGCCGGACGAACTGCTCGCCGAGCTGCGCGCCGAGGGCCCGCGCCGGTTCCGCACCGGTACGCCCGAACGCGGCCGGGGCCACGGCCTCGGCCTGACCATCGCCGCGGGCCAGGCGCGCGTGATCGGCGCACGGCTGCTGTTCGCGAACGCCCCGGACGGGGGCGCGCTCGTGACCGTCCGCCTTCCGGCGATACAAGGCTGATACACGGTCGAGCGCCGGCCGCTACACGGCTTAGGCGGGGCCGACATCCGCGGTGACCAGGGTGATCGATGTGCGCGAGAGCCGCGCATCGCTCCCTGGGAGGCATGCTGTGACGTCTTCTCCTCCGCGCCCCCGGCGCGGCCGTCCGCTCGCGTTCGGCCCGGCGGCCGTGATCGGCCTGGTGCTCGTCGGACTGCTGGGCGTGGGGTTCGCGCTCGTCCTCGGCCGGGGGCCGGCTCCGGGGACCGGCGGCGCGGGGCCGGGGGACCGGCTCGGGCTGCCGTGGCCCGAGACCGGGCAGGCGGCCGTCGAGATCGACGGACTCGGCGGGCCGGTCACCGGTGGCGAGCAGAAGCGGGTGCCCATCGCCAGCGTCACCAAGGTGATGACGGCCTATGTCGTCCTGCGGGACCATCCGCTCCGGGCGGGCGAGGACGGGCCGCTGCTGACGATCGACCGGACGGCGTCGAGCGAGTCGGGCAACCGGGACGAGTCGACGGTCTTCCTGGGGGAGGGGCAGCGGTTCAGCCTGCGGCGGATGCTCCAGCTCATGCTGCTGCCGTCGGCGAACAACGTCGCGCGGCTGCTGGCGCGCTGGGACGCGGGCTCGGAGGAGGCGTTCGTCCGGAAGATGAACGCGGCGGCCGGGCGGCTGGGCATGCGCGACACCGTCTACACCGGCGCGAGCGGCTACGAGTCCAGCACGGTGAGCACGGCCGCCGACCAGCTCCGGCTGGCCAGGGCGGCGATGGGGGAGCCGGCGCTGCGGGCGGTCGTCGCGGC
>NZ_JBFAOF010001369.1:0-1478 GCF_040675125.1 Spirillospora sp. NPDC049652
CGTTCCCGCACGAGGTCGCGTTTGCGTTCGTTCTCGCGTTCCAGCACGGCCTGGTCACCCACTACTTCGGCACCTACCGGGCGCTGGTGCGGGCCGTCCTGGAACGCGAGAACGAACGCAAACGCGACCTCGTGCGGGAACGCATGCGCGCCGACGGCGGAGTGCCGTACGCGCGCGGCATGACCGAGGTGCTCTTCGACATCCTCGCCGACGAGCGGTACGTCCGCCTGTGGACGTGGTCCCAGCTGCACGACTGGGACGTCGAACGCTCCACGGTCAGCCTCGCCAAGCTCGTCGACGCCATCGAGGAGGGCGTGCGCAGCGTCCTGCCCGGCCCGGACGGCCCGGACCGCGAACGCATCGAGATGGTCGTCCTGCTGTCGATGTCCGGCGCCTACGGCTACGCGATCGGCCGCCGCTACTGGCTCACCGACCTCGGCCACGACCCCGACGACCCCGGCCGCGACGAGGCCTTCCGCGCCGCCCTGTCCGCCGTCCTCGCCGCTCACCTCGAAGGAGAGACGTGACCGAGAACCCCCCGTCCCCCGTCCCCGGCGACCGCCCCGAGGTTCGCGCCCCGCACGGCGGGCCGGCGGTCCGCGTCTCCGACGACGACCGCGCCCAGGCCGAGGTCCGCCTCCGCGCCGCCGTCGAGAGCGGCCGCCTGTCCCTCGACGAACTCGGCCCCCGGCTGGACGAGGTGTACCGGGCGCGCACCCGGGGCGAGCTGGAGACCGCCCTGCACGGGCTGCCCGCCCCCGGCGCCCGGGACGCGCTCGTCGTGGACCGCGCGCCGACCTCCCGGAGCTTCGTCTTCGGGATCTTCGGCGGCTTCGAACGCCGCGGCGACTGGGTCGTCCCGCCGCGCATGACCGTCTGGTCGATGTGGGGCGGCGGCGTCCTCGATCTCACGCAGGCACGGTTCGCCAGCCAGGACACCGAGATCCGCGCCGTCTCCCTCTGGGGCGGCACGCGCATTCTCTTCCCGGACGACGTCGAGGTCGAGATGAAGGGCTTCGGCCTGTTCGGCGTCTTCGACAAGCGCGCCACGCGGAAGATCGGCAAGCCCGGCGTCCCGCGCATCAGGGTGAAGGGCCTGGCCGCTTTCGGCGCCGTCGCCACCAGGACCAAGCCGTCCCGCCCAGAACACTGACCCGCCGATCTCGTCCTTACGCCTCGTGGGACGCCGCGTCCGCGATCAGTTCACGCGCGCCTCTGCCGAGGAGTTCGCCGCCCACGGCCGCGCCGAGTGCCTCCGCCTCGGAGGCTGGCGAGGTCTGTGTCGCGGTGAGCACGCGTCCGCCGTCATGGGAGAACACCGCGGCCCGCAGCTCCAGCCCACCGCCGTCCAGACGGGCATGTCCGGCGATCGGCGTGTGGCAGTGGCCGCGCAGTACCGACAGCAACTCCCGCTCGGCGGCCAGGCACAGGCGCGTCGGCGCGGCGTTCCACACCGGCCGCCGTTACGCCTTCTCCGG
>NZ_JBFAOF010001370.1:0-1476 GCF_040675125.1 Spirillospora sp. NPDC049652
GTCGCGCAGCGCTCCGGCAGCGACCCGCGCGCCACCGCCCGCGAGAACCTGGTCCTGCAAGCCAGGATGCACGGCATGGGCGGGCACGCCGCCCGCGCCCGGGCAGCCGAGCTGCTCGACCGGTTCGACCTCGCCGAGGTCGCCGACCGGCTGGTCAAGACGTTCTCCGGCGGCACCCAGCGCCGCCTGGACGTCGCGCTCGGCCTGGTCCACCGGCCCGCCGTGCTGTTCCTGGACGAGCCCACCACCGGCCTGGACCCCGAGGCCCGCGCCGCCATGTGGGCCGAGATCCAGCGGCTCGCCGGGGACGACGGCCTCACCGTCGTCCTCACCACCCACTATCTGGAGGAGGCCGACCGGCTCGCGCACCGCCTGGCGATCGTCGACCGCGGACGCGTCGTCGCCGGCGGCACGCCCGACGAGCTGAAGGGCGAGCTGCGCGGGGACGCCGTGCACCTCGAACTGCCGTCCGGGACCGTCCCCGCCGAGGTCCGCGCCGTGCTCGAGGCGCTGCCCGCCGTCCGGGAGGTCCGCGTCGCCGGACGCGGCGTCAGCGCCCGCAGCGACAACGGAGCCGCGGCGGTCCCCGCCGTCCTGGCCGCGCTCGAACGCGTCGGCATGCCCGCCGCGGCCGTGACCGTGGCCCGCCCGTCCCTGGACGACGTGTTCCTGCGCTACACCGGCCGCCGCTACACCGCGGGCGACAGCCCCGACGCCCCCGACGGCGCCACCGGTACCCGGGACACAGCGCCAGGCGCCGGCCAGACCGTCCCCTCCGCCCGGCAGGAGGCCACGCGATGACCACCGCCGCCCTCACCACGGCCGCGTCCCGCCAGGGCACGGCGCGGCGCCTGCTCGCCCACACCTGGTTCCTCACCGGACGCCGCCTGCACGCGCTGGCGCGGCAGCCCGCCGTCATCGTCGGGAACCTCGTCCAGCCCGCGATCTGGCTGTTCCTGTTCGGCTCGCTGTTCCGCCGCGTCGTGGACATCCCCGGCTTCAGCCACGGCTCCTACCTCGGGTACCTGGTGCCCGGCGTGATCGCCATGAACGCGATGAACGCCAGCATGTGGGCCGGGGTCGCGATGATCGAGGAGATCGACCGGGGCACGCTGAACCGGTTCCTGGCCTCCCCGGTCAGCCGGGTCGCGCTGATGACCTCCGGCGTCGCCGACCAGGCCGTCACCACCGGCCTGCAGTCGGTGGCGATCCTGCTGCTCGGGCTGCTCGGCGGCGCGCACTACCCCGGCGGGATCGCCGGTTGCGCCGTCGTCGTCGCGGCGGGCGTCCTGCTCGGCACGGTGTTCGGCGGGCTGTCCAACGCGATGGGGATGATGCTGAGGCAGCGCGAGGCGATCATCGGCTTCAACGTGATGTTCATGCTGCCGCTGACGTTCCTCTCCTCGGCGTTCATGCCGACCGCCCTGATGCCGCGCTGGATGCGGGCCGTCACCGCGGGCAACCCGCTCGACTGGG
>NZ_JBFAOF010001371.1:0-1473 GCF_040675125.1 Spirillospora sp. NPDC049652
CGGGTCGAGCGTCAACTACGGCCCCGGCGCGCACCTGGACGAGGAGTGGATCGCGGCGGCGGCCGAGGTCATGCCGAACGCGCGCCTCACCACCCTGCTGCTGCCCGGCATCGGCACGATCGCCGAGCTGAGGCGCGCGCACGAGCTGGGCGTCCGGTCGGTGCGGGTCGCCACCCACTGCACCGAGGCCGACATCTCCGCCCAGCACATCGCGACCGCCCGCGAGCTCGGCATGGACGTCGCCGGGTTCCTGATGATGTCCCACATGGCCGACGCCGAGACCCTCGCCGGGCAGGCCAAGCTCATGGAGTCCTACGGCGCGCACTGCGTCTACGTGACCGACTCGGGCGGACGGCTGACCATGGACGGGGTCCGCGACCGCGTCCGGGCGTACCGGGACGTCCTGTCCGACGAGACCGAGATCGGCATCCACGCCCACCACAACCTCGGCCTCGGCGTCGCCAACTCGGTCGTCGCCGTCGAGAACGGCGTGCGCCGCGTGGACGCCTCGCTCGCCGGGATGGGCGCGGGCGCCGGGAACTGCCCGCTGGAGGCGTTCGTCGCGGTCGCCGACCTGATGGGATGGAAGCACGGCTGCGACGTGTTCCGGCTGATGGACGCCGCCGACGACATCGTCCGGCCGCTGCAGGACCGGCCCGTCCAGGTGGACCGGGAGACGCTCACGCTCGGCTACGCGGGCGTCTACTCGTCCTTCCTGCGGCACGCCGAGGACGCCGCCCGCCGCTACGGCCTCGACACCAGGGAGATCCTGGTGGAGGTCGGCCGCCGGGGCATGGTCGGCGGCCAGGAGGACATGATCGTGGACGTCGCGCTCGACCTGATCGAAGGAAAGAAGAAGTGACCGGAGAAGCACGGGCCCGCCGCCTCGACGAGGCCGACCCGCTGCCGACGCTGCGCGCCGAGTTCCTCGTCCCGCCCGCGCCCGGCGGCCCCTACGAGGAGGCCGCCTACTTCGCGGGCAACTCGCTCGGCCTCCAGCCGAAGGCGACCGCGGCGCGCCTGGCCGAGGAGCTGACCGACTGGTCCCGGCTCGGCGTGGAGGGCCACACGCAGGCCCGCCGCCCGTGGGTGTCGTACCACGAGCTGCTGACCGGGCCCGCGGCGCGGCTGGTCGGCGCGCTCCCGCACGAGGTTGTCGCGATGAACTCGCTGACGGTCAACCTGCACCTGCTGATGGCCACCTTCTACCGGCCGGCGGGGGAGCGCACCCGCATCGTCATCGAGGACTCGGCGTTCCCCTCGGACTCGTACGCGGTCGCGAGCCAGGCCGTCCACCACGGGCTCGACCCGGCCGAGACGGTCGTCCGGCTCAAGCCCCGCGCGGGCGAGGACCGGCTGCGCACCGAGGACGTCGCCGACTACCTGCGCCGCGAGGGGCACCGCGTCGCGCTGCTCATGCTCGGCGGCGTCAACTACCTCACCGGCCAGCTCATGGACATGGCCGCGCTCACC
>NZ_JBFAOF010001372.1:0-1473 GCF_040675125.1 Spirillospora sp. NPDC049652
CGGCCGAGCACCGCCGGGGCGAGGCCGAGCAGCAGGCCCCCGGCCATGCCGATCGCGGTCGCGGCCAAGGTGAGCTCCAGGGTGAGCCGGGTCGCGACGACCACCCGCGCCGCCACGTCCCGGCCGAGGGCGTCGGTGCCGAACAGGTGTCCGCTCCCGCCGCCCTGGTCGATCGCGCCGGTGTCGACGCGGTTCGCCGCGTCCCCGGCGAGCGGCGGCCCGAGGACCGCGACGAGGGCCAGCACGGCGACGGCGGTCACGGTGGCCAGCCCGAGCGGCGTGCGCAGGGTGCGCAGCAGCCGGTGGCCGAACGTCTCCGACGACGGCCGGGCGACCGGTCCGGCCGGCGGACGCCCGGGCGGCCGGACGGCCGAAGGGCCGGCGAGGAGGGTGGGTGACTGCTTCGACGGCATCGTCAGCTCCCGCGGATCGTGGAACGGGGGTCGGCCAGGGCGACGGCGACGTCCACCGCGAACGTGATCAGCAGGGCCGCCGTCCCGTAGACCAGCACCACGCCCTGGACCAGCGGATAGTCCTTCTGCGTGATCGCCTGCACGATGGCGGTGCCGAGGCCGGGCCAGGCGAACACGTTCTCCACCAGCACCGTCCCGGTGATCAGGGAGGTGAACAGCAGGCCGCCGAGGGTGAGCGAGGCGGTCAGCAGGTTCGGCAGCGCGTGCCGCAGGTAGCGCAGCCGGGCGGGCAGCCGCTTGGCCCGCGCGGTGCGCATGTAGTCCTCGCCGAGCACCCGCAGCGCCTCCACCCGCACGATCCGGGCGAGCGCGGCGGCGGGGACGGCCGCCAGCGACAGGACCGGCAGGACGTACGACGACGCGCCTCCGCGCGAGGCCACCGGCAGCACCGGGACCGCCACCGCGAACACCGCCACCAGGCCGACCGCGAGCAGGAACTCCGGCACCGCGCCCAGGACGCCGGTGACGGTGGCGAAGCCGAGCTCGGTCCCGCGCCGCCGGCCCTCGCGGGTCAGCACGGCGGCGGCCATGCCCACCGGGATCGCGACGGCCAGGATCAGCGCGAACGCCGGGACGGCGATCTCCAGGCTCGCGGGCAGGCGGCTGGAGATGACCTGCGCGACCGGCACGTCGGTGCTGATCGAGTCGCCCAGGCGCAGGTGCGCCAGCCCGGACAGGAAGTTCCAGTACTGCTCGAGCAGCGGACGGTCCAGGCCGAGGGCGTGCCTGCGGTCGGCGACCAGCTGCGGGTCGGCGGTCGGGCCGAGCGCCGCGCGGACCGGGTCGCCCGGCACCAGGTGGATCATCGCGAAGGAGGCGGTGACCAGCACCAGCAGCGACACCGCCAGGCGTCCGGCCCGGCGGACCGCGAACGCGGCCCACGGATGCGTCTCCTCCAGCCGCCCGCCGAGGCCCCGCCCACCGAGGCCCCGCCCGGCGAAGCGCCGTCCGCCGGACCCAGTCCTGCCTGAGCCGCCCGACGCCGGCCGGCCGAGCCGCC
>NZ_JBFAOF010001373.1:0-1473 GCF_040675125.1 Spirillospora sp. NPDC049652
GCCAGGACCGAGCCCCAGCCGAGGGCCGCGGCGATCCACACGGTGAGCAGCGGCCAGGGCGCGCCGCCGACGGTTCCGGCCGCCATCAGCCGCGCATCAGACCGGACTCCCAGGCCCAGGCGGCGATCCCGGTGCGGTTCCGTGTGCGCAGCTTGCGCTGCACGCTGCCCAGGTGCGTCTTCACCGTGGACAGCGAGACGAACAGCTCGGCGGCGATCTCCTCGTTGGTCCGGCCGCGCGCGACCAGGCGCACCACGTCCAGCTCGCGCTCGGTGAGCGGCTCGGGCAGGCGGGGCGGCTCGGGCGCGGGCGCGGACAGGTTCGCCAGCAGCCGGACGGTCACCGACGGCGACACCAGCGCCTCGCCGTTCGCCGCCGCCCGCACCGCCTCCACCAGCAGCGCCGGGCCGCTGTCCTTGAGCAGGAACCCGGCCGCGCCGCCGCGCAGCGCCCGGTAGACGTACTCGTCCATGTCGAAGGTGGTGACGATCACGACGCGCAGCGGGTCCGGCACGTCCGGGCCGGCGAGCAGGCGGGTCGCCTCCAGGCCGTCCATGCGCGGCATCCGGATGTCGAACAGGCACACGTCCGGCCGGAGCCGCCGGGCCTGCTCCACCGCCGCCGCGCCGTCGGCGGCCTCGCCGACCACCTCCATGTCGGCCTGCGAGTCGATGATCATCCGGAAGCCGGTGCGGACCATCTCCTGGTCGTCGGCGATCAGTACGCGGATCGTCACGGGTGCGATTCTCTCAGTTCTCCGAAACCGGGATGACCGCGACGACCTCCCAGCCGCCCTCCGGCCGCGGGCCCGCGGTGAGCCGGCCGTCCACGGCGTCCACCCGCTCGGCCAGTCCGGCGAGCCCGAACCCGCCGGACGGCAGCCGCCGGCCCCGGCCCTGCCCGTCGTCCCGGACGGCCACCTCGACCGACCCGTCCCCGAGCCGCGCGACCGACACCCGCACGACCGTCGCGTCCGCGGCGTGCTTGCGCGCGTTGGTCAGCGCCTCCTGGACGACGCGGTGCACCGAGGTCACCACCTCGGGCGGCAGCTCGCCGAGGTCGTCGGCGAGCGCGAGCGTCGCGGGCGGGGTGTCGCCGAACCCGTCCACCAGCTCGGCGATCTGCGTCAGGTCGCCGACCGGGCGGGTCGCCCCGCCGTCGGCGTGCGGGCCGCCGGGGCGGGCGGCGTCCTGGGCGTCGCGGAGCAGGCCGACCATGCGGCGCATCGAGGTCAGCGCCTCGGTGCCCGCCTTCTCGATCTGCCCGAACATCCGGTCCAGCTGCTCGGGCGACTGCGCCGCCGCGCCCGAGGACGCCGCGAACCGCGCCGCCTGCGCCTGGACGACGATCCCGGTCACGTGGTGGGCGACGAAGTCGTGCAGGTCGCGGGCCAGTTCCAGGCGCTCGTCCCGGCGCGCGTCGGACAGCGCCCGGCGCCGGCGCGCGTCCATCGCCCGGATGGGGAGAGCACAC
>NZ_JBFAOF010001374.1:0-1472 GCF_040675125.1 Spirillospora sp. NPDC049652
GGCGGGCCATGGCCGGGTGCGGCGGCGTGCTGTGCCAGCTGGAGGCCGAGGGGCGGTTCCGGGACGAGGCGCTGCGCTGGCTGCCCGGCTTCGCCGACTTCGACCCGCTCGGCGCGGGCGCCGAGGACGGGACCGGGGACGGAGCGGCGGACGGGGCGCCGGAGGCGGAGGCCGCCTCCTGATCCCCGCCCCCTGACCCCGGCTCCTGATCCCGGGGGATCAGGAGGACAGGGCCGTGCGCTCCTCCTGCTCGACCTGCTCGTTCCAGACGCGCTTGCCCGCCTGCCAGCCGTCCTCGTCGCGGCCGACGCGCCAGTAGCCGGAGATCGACATCAGGTCCATCGGGAGCGTCCGCTCGACCCGCAGGTAGCGCCGCAGCTCCTTGACGAACCCGGCCTCGCCGTGGACGAACGCCTGGACGCGGCCGTCCGGCAGCTCCAGCGCGCGGACGGCCTCGACCAGCGCCGCGCCGACCGGGCGGTCGCCCCGGTGCAGCCAGACGATCTTGGCGTCGCCGGGGGAGGACAGCTCCTGCTCCTCCGCGGCGTCCGCGACCTCGACGAACACGTGGGCGGGCACGCCGGACGGGACGCGCTCCAGCGCCGCCGCGATGGCGGGCAGGGAGCTCTCGTCCCCGGCGAACAGGTGCCAGTCGGCGTCGGCGCTCGGCGCGTACTTGCCGCCGGGGCCCATGAAGGAGATCTCGTCGCCGGGCCGGGCGGCGGCCGCCCACGGCCCGGCGAGGCCCTCCTCGCCGTGGACGACGAAGTCGATGGCGAGCTCGCGGGACCCGGGGTCCCAGGAGCGGACGGTGTAGGTCCGGGTGGTCGGCCACTGGTCGCGCGGGAACTCGGCGCGGATCCGGTCGAGGTCGAACGGCTCGGGGTAGGTGACGCCGGGCCGCCCGAACATCAGCTTGACGTAGTGGTCGGTGTACTCGCCCGCCTCGAACTCCGCCAGGCCGTCCCCGCCGAGGACGACGCGGACCATGTGCGGGGTGAGCCGCTCGGTGCGCAGCACGACGCCGCGGTGCGTCCGGCGGCCGCCTCCGCGCGCGCTCCCGGCGGCCCTCCGCGGGCTGCCCGCCGCCGGCTCGGTGCCCGCCGTCGGTTCGGTCTCCGGTTCGGTTCCCATGCGCCCTCCGCGTTCGTTCGGTGTTAGGTAAGCCTAATCCACCCGGTGTCGACAGCATCCCGTTCCGGCTGATATTTTACAAGTGAAATACTTGTGAAGCTTTGAGGGGGATCATGGCGGGAGGGGCGGGAGCGGGCCAGGGGGCGCTGGTGCGCCCGCTGCCGGTGCGCGGGGTGCTGACGCTCGGGCGGAGCTCGGATATCTGGTACAAACCGGCGGTCAGCGCGGTGATCGCGTCGGCGATCCCCAACCTGGCGCTGCTCGCGGCCAGCCGCCTCGACCTCGCCCTCTACACCTCCGCGGGCTCGCTGGTCGCGCTCTACGCGCACGGCCGCCCG
>NZ_JBFAOF010001375.1:0-1471 GCF_040675125.1 Spirillospora sp. NPDC049652
CGGGCGACCTCGCCCTGGACGCCACGACCGCCGCCCGAACCGGCTACCGCGTGGGCGACAGAGTCCGCGTACTCCTGCACGAACGACCCCGCGGAGCCGCCACCCCGCCCGCTTCCCGGACGTTCACGGTCACGGGCGTGTTCACCCTGGCCGGGGAGCGGGCCACGGGCGTCGCGTCGCTGACCGCGTTCGCCCCGTCGTCGGCCCCGGCACTGCTCGGCCTGCGGCCAGGGCTGGTGACCAGGCTCGCCGTCCGCGCAACCCCGGGCGTGCGCGCGGACGAGCTGCGCGCGGCGGTCTCCGGCGTGCTCCCGCCGGGAACCGAGGCGATCACCGGCGAACGGTACGACGCCGAGGCGGCCAAGGCCGTCCGCGACCGGATGGGCCCCTTCCCGAAACTGCTCCTGGCTTTCTCCTTCGTCGCCGCGTTCGTCGGCGCGTTCCTCATCGTCAACACCTTCACGATGCTCGTCGCCCGCCGCACCCGCGAACTCGCGCTGCTGCGCGCCCTCGGGGCCGGACGAGCCCAGGTCACCCTGCTCGTCCTCGGCGAGGCCCTCGCCGCCGGAGCACTCGGCTCCACCCTGGGCCTCGCCCTCGGCTCCGGCATCATCGCGGCGCTCCGCGCGCTGTTCGACCTCAGCGGCCAGCCGCTCCCACCCGGCGGACCACCGGTGACGCCGGTGTCCGCCGCGGCCGCCTACGCCGTGGGGACGCTGGTCACCCTCGCCGCGGCCTTCCCCGCGGCCCGCCGCGCCGGACGCGTCCCGCCGATCGCCGCGCTGCGCGACGTCCAGGAGCACGCGATCACCCGCCGCTGGCGGAACACGGGCATCATCGGCTGCACGTCGGGCCCCGCCGCGACGGCCCTCGCCCTCGCGCTGGACGACGGACCCGCCCCGCAGTACCTCCTCGGTGCCGGCCTCGCGCTGACGCTCGCCGGGACGGCCCTGCTCCTCCCGCTCCTGTCAGGGCTCGCCATCACCGCGCTCGGCCGCCCGCTCGCCCGCGTCCTCGGCATCCCCGGGACCCTCGGCGTCCGCAACGCCCTGCGCGATCCGCGCCGCACCGCCACCACGACCGCACCGGCGCTCATCGGCCTCGCCCTGGTCGGCGGCGCGACCGTCCTGTCCGCCTCGATCCGGGCGTCCCTCGCGCGCCAGGACCCGCACCAGGTGCGAGGCGTGGACGACCTGTTCTCCCTCGTGTTCGCGCTGCTCGCCCTGTCGATGCTGATGGCCGCGCTGGGCGTCGCCAACAGCCTCGCGCTCGCCGTCGCCGAACGCACCCGCGAACTCGGGCTGCTGCGCGCCGTCGGCCTGGACCGCCGCGCGACCCGCGGCATGGTCCGCGCCGAGGCCGGTCTGGTCTCGGCGTTCGGCGCGCTGCTCGGGCTCGCGCTCGGCGTCGGATTCGCCGTCGTGGTGAAGTGCGCGGCGGGTGACGACATCGCGGTCCTGCGCGTCCCGTG
>NZ_JBFAOF010001376.1:0-1464 GCF_040675125.1 Spirillospora sp. NPDC049652
GGACGTCGCGATCCGCGCCGACGCCCCGGTCGTGCTGGCCTGGCTCGACGAGTTCACCGCCGAGGCCGGCGGCGCGGCCCCGGTCGCGGTGATCGAGGAGCGTCTGCGGGAGGGCAACATCGCGTTGTGGGAGGTGGACGGCGAGCCGGTCGCGATGGCCGGACGCACCGCCGCCCTGGACGGCATGACCCGCGTCGCCCCCGTCTACACCCCGCCCGCGCACCGCCGGCGCGGCTACGGAGCGGCCGCGACGGCCGCGATCACCCGCTCCGCGCTGGACGCCGGCGTCCGCGACATCGTGCTGTTCACCGACCTGTCGAACCCGACCAGCAACGGCGTCTACCGGGCCGTCGGCTACCGTCCGGTGACCGACCGCCTGCTGCTGGGGTTCACCGAAAAGGACGGCTGACGTGCGGGGAAAGCTTCGCGCCGTCGCCCGCCCGGTCCGGGCGATCGGGGCGTGCGGCGCCGCCGCGCTTCCTAGGATCGCGGTATGACCATCGACTTGTTCGCAGGCATCCCGGTCAGCGACTATCCGGCGGCGCTGGCGTGGTACGAGCGGCTGTTCGGCTCGCCTCCGGCGTTCGAGCCGAACGACGACGAGTCCGTGTGGGAGGTCGCCGAGCACCGGTACGTCTACGTCGTCCACCTTCCCGGGCGCGCCGGGCACGCCCTGAACACGGTCTTCGCCGCGGACTTCGACGTGCGGCTCGCGGCGATCATGGAGCGCGGGCTGGTCCCGGCCAGCCGGGAGACCTACGAGAACGGCGTCCGCAAGGCCACCTTCCGCGACCCGGACGGCAACGAGTTCTCCTTCGGCGGCAGCCCGTCCGCCGGTTGACCGCCGTCCGGCGCCCGGGTCGTCAGCGGACCGGGCGCCGGACCGTCCGCGGCCGTCAGTCGTCGACCTTGGCGGGCCACCAGACGCGTCTCCCCACGTCCAGGGCGAGAGCGGGGATGAGGAGGCTGCGGACGACGAGGGTGTCCAGCAGGACGCCCCCGGCGATGAGCAGCCCCTGCTGGAGCGCGCCGACGCTGGGCAGGACGGCCAGGACGCTGAACGTCGCGGCCAGCACCAGTCCCGCGCTCGTGATGACGCCGCCGGTGACGCGCAGGCCGGTGAGGACGCCCTCGCGGTGGCCGTGCAGCCGGACCTCCTCGCGCGCCCGGGACATCAGGAAGATGGTGTAGTCGATGCCGAGGGCGACCAGGAACAGGAACCCGAACAGCAGCAGGCCCCGGTCGATGCGCGGATATCCGAGCGCCCGGTACAGCAGCCCGGCCAGGCCGAGCGCCGCGCCGTAGGACAGCACGACCGAGGCGATCAGCAGCAGGGACGCGGTGAGCGCCCGGAGCAGCAGCATCAGCATCAGCAGGACCACGCCGAGGATGAGCGGGATGAGCAGGGCCTCCTCGGCCCCCTGCGCCCGCGACCGGTCGAGGTCCACGGCGGTCTGGCCGCCG
>NZ_JBFAOF010001377.1:0-1458 GCF_040675125.1 Spirillospora sp. NPDC049652
GCCGGGCTCGGCGACGCGCGCCCGAAAGGCGTGCTGCGCTTCAACCAGTACGACCAGGTGATCCAGGCTGCGATCGCGGGCCAGGATGCCGACCCGGCCGCCGAGCCGCCCCGCGGCGACGGCCTGGTTGGCGCCCTTGCCGCCGGGCAGGGTGGCGAGGTCCGAGCCGAGCACCGTCTCACCCGGTCCGGGCCGCCGGTCGACCCGGACGACCAGGTCGGCGTTGACCGACCCCACCACGACCACCTCGTGCGCCATCTGCGCGTCCCCCCTGCTCATCGGCTCCACCATCCGTCCGGCCGGCTCCGTCAGCCCGCGAACCGGTCGGCGTTCTCGCGCGTCGCGACCTTCACCGGCACCGCGTTCGTCGGGTCGATCGTCTCACCCTGCGCGGCCTTGATCGCGCTCTGCACGGCCATCCGGCCGAGCAGCCGGGGCTGCTGGGCGACGGTCGCGAAGAGCGTGCCGGCCTTGACGGCCTTGACGCCGTCCGGCGTGCCGTCGAAGCCGACGACCTTGACCTGCGAGCCCGCCTTGGAGCCGAGCGCCTTGATCGCGCCGAGCGCCATCTCGTCGTTCTCGGCGAACACGCCGTTCACGTCCGGGTGCGACTGGAGCAGGTTGGTCATGACGTCCAGGCCCTTGGTGCGGTCGAAGTCCGCGGGCTGCTTCGCCACGACCTGGATGCCGGGGTACTGCTTGATGCCCTCCTCGAAGCCCTGGCCGCGCTCGCGGGAGGCCGAGGTGCCCGGCTGGCCCTGGATGATCACGATCTTCCCCTTGCCGCCGAGGGCCCCGGCGAGGGTCTTGGCCGCGTCCTTGCCGCCCGCGATGTTGTCCGACGCCACGAACTGGGCCAGCTTCGCGCCGTTCACGGTGCGGTCGGCGGCGACCACCGGGATGCCGGCCCGGTTGGCGGCCTGGACCGCGGGCGCCGCGGCGTCGGAGTCGACCGGGTTGACCACGATCGCCTTCATGCCCTGGCTGCTGTAGTTCTGCACCTGGTTGACCTGCTGGGACGCGTCGTTCTGGGCGTCCTGGACGGCCAGGGTGACGCCCTGCTTCCGGGCCTCCTCCTGTGCGCCGTCGCGGAACTGGACGAAGAACGGGTTGTTCAGCGTGGAGACCGACAGGCCGATCTTGAGGTCCTTGTGCGCGCCGCCCGCGACGCCGCCCGATCCGCCGGACTTGTCGCCGGTGGAGGCGACGCCGACCGCGATCGCGACGACCGCCGCGAGGGCGACGGCCGCGCCGGCCCACGCCTTGCGCGACGACAGCCGCAGGCCCTTGCGCCGGACGGTGTCCAGCAGGACGGCGAGGGCGATCACGACGCCGATCACGACCTGCTGCCAGAAGGCCGACACCGACAGCAGGTTCAGGCCGTTGCGCAGGACGGCGAGGATCAGCGCGCCGACCAGGGTGCCGAACGCGCGGCCCTTGCCGCCCGCCAGGCTCGCG
>NZ_JBFAOF010001378.1:0-1457 GCF_040675125.1 Spirillospora sp. NPDC049652
CCTACGAGAACGTGCCGGTCCGCGCGGCGGGGGAGCCGGCGGACCGCGGGGTCGGCGGAGGGGCGGAGGCCCGTCAGCGGAGGGCGAAGGCCCAGGCGTCGGCGACCATCTGGTTCAGGTCCCGCTCGGGCTTCCAGCCGAGCGCCTCGCTGATCTTCTCGGACGAGGCGACCAGCACGGCCGGGTCGCCGGGACGGCGGTCGCCGTACTCGGCCGGGACCGCGTGCCCGGTGACCGCGCGGCAGACCTCGACCACCTCGTTCACCGAGTAGCCGCTGCCGCTGCCCAGGTTGTAGATCCGGTGCGTGCCGGCCTCGGTGGCGTCCAGCGCGAGCAGGTGCGCGCGGCCGAGGTCGACGACGTGCACGTAGTCGCGGACGCAGGTGCCGTCCGCGGTCGGGTAGTCGGTGCCGAAGATGCTCACCGCGTCCCGCTCGCCGAGCGCGACCTTCAGCACGTTCGGGATCAGGTGCGTCTCGACGGTGTGCCGCTCGCCCTGCGCTCCGCGGTCGGTCAGCAGGGCCCCGGCGACGTTGAAGTAGCGCAGCGAGACCGCGCCGAACCCGTGCAGCCGGGCGTACTCGGTGAGGATCGTGTCGATCGCGAGCTTCGACGCCCCGTAGGGGTTGGTCGGACGCGTCGGGTCGGTCTCCAGGATCGGGGTGGACTCCGGCTCGCCGTAGGTCGCCGCCGTCGAGGAGAACACGATCCGGCCGACGCCCGCCCGCCGCATCGCGTCGAACAGCGCCAGCGACTCGCCGACGTTGCCGTCCCAGTACTTGGCGGGGTTCGCCACCGACTCGCCGACCAGCGACTTGGCCGCGAAGTGCAGCACCGCGTCGAAGCCCGCGCCGTCCAGCACCTCGAAGGCGGTCTTGCGCAGCGTCCCCCGGACGAACCGCGCGCCCGCCGGGACCGCGTCGTCGTGCCCGGTGGACAGGTCGTCCAGCACGACCACCTCGTGTCCAGCCTCCACCAACTGCGCGGAGACGACGCTGCCGATGTACCCGGCGCCTCCCGTCACGAGCAGCTTCAAGGTCCGACCTTTCGTCGACGTTCGAGTGCGGCGGAGGCGAGCGCCCCCGGTGCGGCCAAGGGTATCGGCCGGGCCACCGCGTCCGGCCCGCCTCGGCGACTCGGAGCGGGCGATCGGGGTGCATAGGATGTGGACGAGACGCGCGGGCGCACTACGAGACGCCGGTCCCCGCGGCCCGCGGCGGAGATCGGCCCGACGACCCTGCTCCCGGGTCGCGGCGTGGGAGGCGGCCGTCGCGCCGCTCCGGGCCGCGCGCCCGGACGGCCGGGTCGGCTGCCGCCGCCCCGGAAGGGGCCTGAGAGAATCGGTCCGTGACCATGTCCGTGTCCCCGTCCGCCGCCGGCTCCGCCGCGTCCGACGCCCTGTCCGACCCGACGGCCGACCCGACGGCCGACCCGACGGCCGACCCGACGGCCGACCC
>NZ_JBFAOF010001379.1:0-1456 GCF_040675125.1 Spirillospora sp. NPDC049652
GGACGGTGGCGGGCGCGGCGCTCGCCGCGGCCGGACTGGCGGGCTGCTCGGACGGCGAGACGGATCTCGTCAGGAACACGGCGGTGCGGCTGGACGTCGCACCGGAGGGCGGCGGAGACGCCGTGCAGCCGGACGCGGCGATCGAGGTCGCCGCGGACCGGGGGACGGTCGAGAACGTGACCGTCACGCACAAGGGCAATCCGGTGGTGGGCGACCTGAGCGCCGACCGGACGCGCTGGAAATCGCGCTGGACGCTCGATCCGGGCACCGGCTACACCGTGACCGCGACCGCGCTCGGCCGCGACGGCAGGACCCGGACGGTCACCAGCGACTTCACCACCGCCAAGGTGCGCAAGGCGCTGGACGCCTCGCTGGAGGCGCCCTACGACAAGGAGACCGTGGGCGTCGGGATCCCGATCGTCCTGCGGTTCGGGCAGCGGATCGGCGACCGGCAGGCCGTCGAGCGGTCGCTGGAGGTCACCTCCGCGAAGACGGTCGAGGGCGCCTGGCACTGGTTCGACGACCAGACCGTGGTGTTCCGGACCAAGGAGTACTGGCCGGCCCACACCAAGGTGTCGTTCCGCGCGCACCTGAGCGGAGTGCGGGCCGGGAAGGGCATGTGGGGGGCCAAGGACGTGCGGGCCGACTTCCGCATCGGCGACTCGCACATCAGCAAGGCGAGCGCCGTGTCGCACATGATGTCCGTGCGGCGGAACGGCAAGCTCGTCCGGACGATCCCGGTGAGCATGGGCCGCGGCGGGGTGGAGAAGTACACCACCACCAACGGGGTGCACCTCACCATGGAGAAGGACGACCCGGTCATCATGGACTCCGCGACGACCGGCTGCGGGCCCGGCTGCCCCGGGTACTACCGGGAGACGGTCTACGCGGCCGTCCGGATCTCCAACAGCGGCGAGTACGTGCACAGCGCGCCATGGTCGGTCGGCGACCAGGGCAACTCCAACGTCAGCCACGGCTGCGTGAACGCCAGTCCGGAGAACGCGCGCTGGTTCTACAACCTCTCCTACCGCGGCGACCCGGTGCGCATCACCGGGACCTCCCGTGAACTGGAACCGGACAACGGCTGGGGCTACTGGCAGGAACCATGGGCGAAATGGGTCCAGGGCAGCGCGCTGAAACGGGCGCTGACCGTCGGGCCGCAGCGTCGCGCACAGCCGGACGGCCTCGGCCCCGTCGGCGGCGGTGCCGACGACGGTGAAGTCGGGTTGGGTGCCGAGGAGGGCGGCGTATCCGGAGCGGACGATCTCGTGGTCGTCGGCGACGAGGATGCTGGTCATGCGGGCCGTCCCGGGAGGGTCGCCTCGATGAGGAATCCGCCGCCGGGCGCGGGGCCGGTGCGCAGTTCGCCGCCGACGGTCGCGGCGCGTTCGCGCATGCCGAGCAGGCCGTGCGCGTCGGGCCGGACGTCGTCGCGCGGCCCCGGCCCGAGGTCGCG
>NZ_JBFAOF010001380.1:0-1456 GCF_040675125.1 Spirillospora sp. NPDC049652
CGACGTCGCGGACCTCCCCGGTCAGACTGCCGCCGGACACCCGGACGTCCGGGAGCGGCGCGTCCGGCGCGGTGCCGAACGGGACGGCGAGCACGGCCGTCCGCTCCCCCGACGCGAGCGCGGGCAGCAGCTCGTCGTCCGCCGCCAGCAGGGCCGCCGTGGCGATGACCGAGCTGGTCAGGAACGGGACGGGCGCGACGGCGCGGCCCAGTTCCTCCATGACGACCGCGGTCTCGCGCCAGGTCGCCCCGCCGCCGCCCCGCTCCTCGGGCACGGGCAGCGCCAGAACGCCGAAGTCGACCAAGGCGCGCCACAGCGCGCCGCCCGGCTGCCCGTCCTCCTCGGCACCGGCGGGTTCGGTGCCCGCGAGGACGTCCTGCCAGGCGCACCGTTCCTCCAGCATGCCGCGCAGGCCCGAGCGCAGGTCGTCCTCGATCTCGCCGTACAGCAGGTCGGTCACTTCGGCAGGTCCTTCCAGGGGACGTCCTTGTCCACCCGGATCTCCCCGGGCAGCCCCAGCACGCGTTCGGCGATGATGTTGCGCAGGATCTCCGACGTGCCGCCCTCGATGGAGTTGCCCTTGGCGCGCAGGTACCGGTAGCCGGGCGAGCGGCGGGTGAAGTCCACCTCGGTCGGGCGGCGCATCGTCCAGTCGTCGTAGCGCAGGCCCTCGGAGCCGAGCAGCTCCAGCTCCAGGCCGGAGATCTCCTGGTTGAGGCGGGCGAAGGCGAGCTTGGCCGCCGAGCCCTCCGGGCCCGGGCTGCCGGCCGCGAGCCGCTGGCGCAGCCGCTCGCCGGTGAGCCGGGCCGCCTCGGCGTCCACCCACAGGCTCATCAGCTCCTCGTGCCCGGCCGGGGTGCGCAGCTCGGGACGGTCGCGCCAGAGGCCGGCGACGACGCCGATCATGCCGCCCTCGCGGGGCGCGGCGCGGCCGCCGATCGCGACGCGCTCGTTCATCAGCGTGGTCGTGGCGACCCGCCAGCCCTCCCCCACCTCGCCGAGCCGGTGCTCGTCGGGGACGGCGACCCCGGTGAGGAACACCTCGTTGAACTCGGCCTCGCCGGTGAGCTGGCGCAGCGGGCGGACCTCGACGCCCGGCGCGCGCATGTCGCACACGAAGTAGGTCATGCCGCGGTGCTTGGGGACGTCCGGGTCGGTGCGGGCGACCAGGATGGCCCAGCGCGCCTCGTGCGCCATGGACGTCCAGACCTTCTGGCCGTCGACCGTCCAGGAGTCGCCGTCCCGCACGGCGCGGGTGCCGAGCGCGGCGAGGTCCGAGCCCGCCCCGGGCTCGGAGAACAGCTGGCACCAGATCTCCTCGCCGGTCCACAGCGGGCGCAGGAACCGGCGCTTCTGCTCCTCGGTGCCGAACGCCAGGATCGTCGGGGCGGCCATCCCGAGCCCGATGGCGTTGGCCTCGGGGCGGTTCGTCGGCGCGCCCGCCCGCTGGAACGCC
>NZ_JBFAOF010001381.1:0-1455 GCF_040675125.1 Spirillospora sp. NPDC049652
GGAGCTCCGGCCCGTCGCGGACGCGCCGGCCGGGGCGGACGACCGGGTCCGGGCGGGCGGGCCGGCGTCGGCGCGGGAGGTGCTGGTCCGGCTGATGAAGGACCCGGCGCTGCGGCACACCGACCCCGGACGTGAGCTGCTGCGGGTGCTCAACGCCCAGGCGCTCGCGCTGGACGACTGGACCGGCCTGGTCGAGGCGGTGCCGAGCCACTGCCGCGAGGCGGTGGCCGGGCTCGCGCGCCAGACCGCGACCGCCTGGGAGTGGTTCGCCACCGTGCTGGACGCGGACTGACGGATTATCCACACCCCCTGCCGCCGCCCCGTTCTTTCGCCTTTTCCGCCGCGTTCCCGCATGCCCTTGAAAACTCCCGACAGTGGTCCGGTGATCACAGAGAGCACCTTTTTCTTTTTCCGTTCCCGAGCGGGACCGGAGGATTCCCGCTCATCACGCCGTTATTGTTCGGCCAGGGCACATTGACCCAGCACAGCGGCCATTTAGCATGGTCTTGTCAAGTCAACCGAAGACCTGTAAACGCGGGATTCCGCCCTCCGGCGGACGGCCGCCACAGCGCAAGGGTTGTAAAGATGGCAGACGTTTCGGAAGAGGCCGTCGAGCGGGTCGTCCGGGCCATGTACGAGAACTTCGGCGAGCAGCTCACCATCGACGACATGGCGCGCACGGCGCTGTTCAGCAAATTCCATTTCTCCCGGATTTTCCGGCAGGTCACCGGCATCTCGCCGGGCCGGTTCCTGTCGGCGGTCCGGCTGCAGGCGGCCAAGCGGCTGCTGATCTCGACCTCGCTCACCGTCGCGGAGATCAGCAACCAGGTCGGCTACACCAGCGTCGGGACGTTCAGCTCCCGGTTCAAGAGCAGCGTGGGCGTCGCGCCGACGCTGTACCGGCAGAACGGCGGGTTCCGGCCGCTCATCCCGACCGACAACCGGCGCAACGGCTGGGGAAGCCGGTCGGTGACGATCAGCGGGGAGATCGTCCCGGCCCCGGACCGGGGGGCGGACCTGGTGTTCGTCGGCCTCTTCCCCGAGCCGATCCCGCAGGGCTCGCCCGTCCGGTGCACGGTCCTGGACGGGCCGGGGCGCTACGAGCTGCCGAACGTCCCCCAGGGCACCTGGTACGTGCTGGCCCAGTCGGTCGCCCCCGGCCGCGGCCCGGTGGTCCCGGACCCGACCGCCCCCGACGCGGTGCCGTGGGTGGGGTCGTCGGAGCCCATCGCCGTCGGCTCCAACACGGTGCCCGGCCCGGTGGACCTGCGGCTCCGCCCGATGCGCCTCATCGACCCGCCGCTGCTGCTCGCCCTCCTCGACACCGGCATGGACCGCGTGGACGCCACGGGCGCCTGACCCGCCGGCCCCCCACGAAGAGGCCCCGGACCGTCCACCCGGGCGGGGCGGCGGGGTGGGGGGGGGGGGGGAAGCGGGGGGGAGGGGATAGGCGTA
>NZ_JBFAOF010001382.1:0-1455 GCF_040675125.1 Spirillospora sp. NPDC049652
CCGGCCCGCTGTTCTGACCGCCCGCGCGCGGGCGACCGCGCGCGAGCGGCTTCCGCCCAGTCTTCCTTCGCAGTCTGCTTCGAGGAGAACCCTCATGTCCGGTCCCCGCCCCGTCCGCGCGCCGCGCGGGACGCAGCTCACCACCGCCAAGGGCTGGCCGCAGGAGGCCGCCCTGCGCATGCTCCAGAACAACCTGGACCCCGAGGTCGCCGAGCACCCCGACAAGCTCGTCGTGTACGGCGGCACCGGCAAGGCCGCCCGCGACTGGAACTCCTTCGACGGGATCGTCCGGTCGCTGGAGTCGCTGGACGGCGACGAGACGCTGCTCGTCCAGTCCGGCAAGCCGGTCGGGATCTTCCGGACGCACGAGTGGGCGCCGCGCGTGCTGATCGCGAACTCCAACCTCGTCCCGCAGTGGGCGAACTGGGACGAGTTCCGCCGCCTGGAGGCCGAGGGCCTCACCATGTACGGGCAGATGACCGCCGGTTCGTGGATCTACATCGGCACGCAGGGCATCCTCCAGGGCACCTACGAGACGTTCGCGGCCGTCGCGGCGAAGCGGTTCGGCGGGACGCTCGCCGGGACGATCACGCTGACCGCCGGGCTCGGCGGCATGGGCGGGGCGCAGCCGCTCGCCGTGACGATGAACGGCGGCGTCGCGATCTGCGTCGAGGTCGACCCGTCCCGGATCGACCGGCGCGTCGAGCACCGCTACTGCGACGTCCGCGCCGACTCGGTGGACGAGGCGCTGCGGCTGGCCGTCGAGGCCCGCGACAAGCGCGAGCCGCTGTCGATCGGCCTGCTCGGCAACGCCGCCGACGTCGTCCCCGAGCTGCTGCGCGCGGGCGCGCCGATCGACATCGTCACCGACCAGACCAGCGCGCACGACCCGCTCGCGTACCTGCCGTCCGGGGTGGCGTTCGAGGACTGGGACGCCGAGCGCGACAAGGACCCGAAGGGCTTCACCGACCGCGCCCGCCAGTCGATGGCGAGGCACGTGGAGGCGATGGTCGGGTTCATGGACGCGGGCGCCGAGGTCTTCGACTACGGCAACTCGATCCGCGGTGAGGCGCAGCTCGCCGGCTACGACCGCGCGTTCGCGTTCCCCGGGTTCGTCCCGGCGTACATCCGGCCGCTGTTCTGCGAGGGCAAGGGCCCGTTCCGCTGGGCGGCGCTGTCGGGCGACCCGAAGGACATCGCCCGCACCGACAAGGCGATCCTCGACCTGTTCCCGGAGAACGAGCCGCTGACCCGGTGGATCAGGATGGCGGGGGAGAAGGTCCACTTCCAGGGCCTGCCGTCGCGGATCTGCTGGCTCGGCTACGGCGAGCGCGACAAGGCCGGCGCGGTCTTCAACGACCTGGTCGCGCGCGGCGAGATCAGCGCGCCGATCGTGCTCGGCCGCGACCACCTGGACTGCGGCTCGGTCGCGTCCCCGTACCGCGAGACCGAGGG
>NZ_JBFAOF010001383.1:0-1455 GCF_040675125.1 Spirillospora sp. NPDC049652
GGTGGGGCCGCGCCCCCGGCCCGGCCGGTTGGGAGTGCCCACCCGCCCGGGCCGGGGTCGGTCGCTGAGCGGCGTCGCCGGCGCGGCGACGCGGGTCAGCGGCGCCGGGTCAGCGGGCGAACTCGGTGGCGCGGGACTCGCGGACGACCGTCACCCGGATCTGGCCGGGATAGGTCAGCTCGTCCTCCACCTGCTTGGCGATGTCGCGCGCGATGACCTGCGCCTGGATGTCGTCCACCGAATCGGGCCGCACCATCACGCGGATCTCGCGGCCCGCCTGCATGGCGAACACCTTGTCCACGCCCTCGTGCTTCTCCCGGGCGATCTGCTCCAGCCGCTCCAGCCGCTTGACGTAGGCCTCCAGCGACTCGCGGCGCGCGCCCGGACGGCCGCCGCTGATCGCGTCCGCCGCCTGGGTGATGACCGCCTCGACCGTCCGCACTTCGACCTCGTTGTGGTGGGCCTCGATGGCGTGCACGACGTCCTCGTGCTCGCCGTAGCGGCGGGCGATCTCCGCGCCGATCAGCGCGTGGCTGCCCTCGACCTCGTGCGTGAGGGCCTTGCCGATGTCGTGCAGCAGCGTCCCGCGCTTCACCACGTCCGCCGGGAGCCGCAGCTCGTGCGCCATGATCCCGGCGAGGTGCGCCGACTCGACCAGGTGCTTCAGCACGTTCTGCCCGTAGGACGTGCGGTACCGCAACTGCCCGAGCAGCGCGATCAGCTCCGGGTGCATCTCGGTGATGCCGAGCTCGACCAGCGCGTCCTCGCCGGACCGCACGCACAGCTGCTCCACGTCCGACCGGCTGCGCTCGTACACCTCCTCGATGCGGGACGGATGGATGCGGCCGTCCAGCACCAGCTTCTCCAGCGTCAGCCGCGCCACCTCCCGGCGCACCGGGTCGAAGCAGCTCAGCAGCACCGCCTCCGGGGTGTCGTCGATGATCAGGTTGACGCCGGTGGTGGACTCGAAGGCGCGGATGTTGCGGCCCTCGCGCCCGATGATCCGGCCCTTCATCTCGTCCCCGGGCAGGTGCAGGACGCTGACCACCGACTCGGCGGTCTGCTCGGCCGCGACGCGCTGGATCGCCAGCGTGACGATCTTGCGGGCGCGCTTGTCGCCCTCCGCGCGCGCCGCGTTCTCGATCTCCCGGGTGAGCGGCACGGCCTCCCGCTTGGCCTGGTTCTCGATCGCCGCGACCAGCTCGGCCTTGGCCTGCTCGGCGGTCAGCCCGGCGGTCCGCTCCAGGACGGCCCGCCGCTCCTCCTCCAGCGTCGCGAGCTCCTCCTTGCCGGCCTCCAGGGCCTTCCTGGCCTCGTCCAGCCGCCCGGACCACTCCTCCAGGCGCCGCACCTCGGCGTCGAGCCGCTGCTCGCGCTCGGCGAGGCGGGCCTCGCGACGCTCCAGGTCCTCGCGCAGGGTCCGCAGGTCCTCGCGCAGCTCCTTGGCCTCGTCCT
>NZ_JBFAOF010001384.1:0-1454 GCF_040675125.1 Spirillospora sp. NPDC049652
CGCGCACCGGGTCGTAGACCGCGCCCGCGACGACCTCGCCGTCCACGACGGCCGCCACGGAGGTGCAGAAGAACGGCAGCCCGGCGGCGAAGTTCGCGGTGCCGTCGATCGGGTCGACATACCAGCGGACCTCCCCGTCCTGCCCGCCGCCTTCCCCGCCCGGCAGCCCGCCGCCCTGCGTGCCGCCCTCCTCGCCGACGACCACGCTCGCGGGGGCGCACCGGGCGAGGACGGCGCGGATGGTCTCCTCGGCGGCCCGGTCGTGCTCGGTCACCGGGTCGTGGAAGTCGCGCTTGGTCTGCACGGCCGGACGGGAGCGGAACGCCGTCCGCAGCCGGTCGGCGGGGGCGCGCGCGGCGGTCTCGGCGATCCGCTGGAGTTCGCGGGCGGCGGCCGGGTCGGTCATCGGTCTCCCTCGGGGGCGTCGGTGAGCAGGGCGAGCAGGCCGTGGCCGTCGTCGACCACGGCGTCCGGGCGGTTCCGGATCTCGAACGGGACGTCGTAGGTGCCCTTGGCGACCATCAGGACGGTGGCGCCGACCCCGGCGCGGTGGCCGCACAGCACGTCGCGGTCGAAGTTGTCCCCGACGTACCAGACCCGTTCGGGCCGGACGTCCAGGGCGCGGGTGGCGATCCAGATCATCTCCGGGTTGGGTTTGCGGACGCCGGCCTCGTCGCTGTAGACCTCCAGGGCGAGCTTGTCCGCGAGGCCGGTGGCGGCGGTGAAGTCCCGGTGGACCGCGCCCGACAGGGCGTTGCTGACCACGGCGCAGGGGACGCCCAGCCCGGCGGCGGCGTCCAGCAGTTCCGGGATGCCGGGGCGGATGATCCGCTCCTGCCGGACCTCGCCCATCCGCTTGCACAGCGGGGTCGCGTGCGCGACGACGGCCTGCCGGGCCGGGGCGGGCCAGTCCGCGGCGACGTAGTCGCGCCAGAACTGCACGTGCGTCATCTCGACGGGCGCGAACGGGCGGGACATGGCGTTCTTCCAGCTCTTGTCCCCCGCGGCCCCCGCCTTGATGTCGGCCTCGACGTCGCCCACGCTCAGAGAGTGGCTGCCGCCCCGGACGAGCAGGGCGTGCACCTCCTTGGCGAGCACGGCCGTCCAGCCGGGACGGGTGCGGGTCTCGACGAGGACGCCGCCGAAGTCGAGCAGGATCGCGTCGGGCCGGGTCGGCCGGGCGCCGGACGCCGGTGCGGGCTCGGTCATCGGGCGGCCTTCCCGACCGGCGCGGACGCGTCGTCCCACGCGGTCATGCGCGTCCCGTCGGCGGCGAAGACGTGCAGCCGGTCGGGGCGGGCCCAGCAGCGCACGGTGTCCCCGGGCGCGAGCCCCGGGTCCTCGTGGGTGACCGCGAACACCTCGGTGTCGTCGAGGCGGAGCTGGACGGTCCAGCTCGACCCGGCGGGCAGGACGGTCTCGACGGCGGCCTCGTGCGACCACGCGTCGGCCGG
>NZ_JBFAOF010001385.1:0-1453 GCF_040675125.1 Spirillospora sp. NPDC049652
CGGACCGGGAGGCGAACGCGGTGCTGCACGCGGAGATGCGGCAGGCCGCGCACGCGGCGGTCCGCGACCTGTTCGCCTGACCCGCCGTCCGTCCCGGCGCGGCTCGTCTGCCGCGCCGGGGGGCGGGGTCAGTCGAGGAGGCGGGTGCGCAGGGCGTCGGTGTCCTCGGCGGTCCAGCCGTGTCCGCGCAGCCAGGCGGCGGTCCCGCCGAGTTCCTCGTCGACGCGGGTCAGGAACTTCTCCATGATCGACGCGTGGGGGTGGTGGCTCTCGGCGGGGCGGGAGTCGATGTCGGCGGCGTAGGTGTCGCTGGCGCGCAGCCGGTCCAGGATCGCGCCGATCCGCTCGCCGGTCTGGGCGTAGTCGGCGACGATCGCCTCGCGGGTGACCCCGGCGACCTCCAGGGCCAGCGCGCACACCACGCCGGTGCGGTCCTTGCCAGCGGCGCAGTGCACCAGCGACGACCCGTCGGTGCGGGCCATGACGCGCAGCGCGGCGACGATCGAGTCGGCGCGGTCGCGCAGGTAGCCGAGGTAGAAGGTGACGGCGCGGACCTCGTCCTCGCCGCCCTCGTCGCGGGTCTGCCAGGGCAGGATCTTGTCCATGTCGAGGCCGTTGCGGGCGGCGGCGCCCGTCCCGGCGCCGGTGGCGGGGGCGGCCGGGGGGCGGTCGGCGGCGGCGTCGGTGTGGTGGCCGCCCTCGGCGAACAGCGACAGGTGGTGCAGGGTCACCGAGGGGACGCGGGTCAGCGGCCCGGGGCCCTCGAGCCGGACCTCGGCGTCGCTGCGCAGGTCGATGATGTTCTTGAGGTCGTAGTCGTCCAGCAGGACGCGGACGTCGGTGACGGTGAGGGCCTGCAGGTTGTCGGCGCGCAGGACGCGTCCTCTGCGGGTGGCGCGCCCGTCGGCGGTGGGCAGGCCGCCCAGGTCCCGGGCGTTGACCGCCCCTTCCAGCCGGATCCACCGAGTGCGCTCGCTCATGACTTGTCACCCTATAGGGCGTCCTTGGCGGATTCTTGGGGCGGGGTTGGGGGTGACCCGGCCCGGACGCCCGGCGGGTGACGGAATCCGAGGTCGCGCCGCCCGGGGCCTTGGGGCGGGACGGGCCGGCCGGTGGTGCCGGCTGGTGGCGTCGGCAGGGGGGCGATGGGGGGCCTGGCCCCACCACCGATCCGGGGCACAGCCCTCCTGTGCCGGGCCGCGCCGGCCGCCAGGGTGGAGTCACGGGACACCGGCCGCGGCCACGGGACGGGGAACCCGCGCCGGATGAGACCCGTGGGGGACCCCGGGGTTGGCTCTTTCGGGTGGCGACCGTCCGACCTGCGGCTTCGTAGCGTCCCTGGTAACAGATCGCCGTGGTGAGGAGTACGTCGTGACGATGACCGAACCGGCCCTGGGCGCACGCCCCGAGGGCCCCGGTCGCACCCCTGTCCGCACTCGCGCCCTGCCGCACG
>NZ_JBFAOF010001386.1:0-1448 GCF_040675125.1 Spirillospora sp. NPDC049652
CGAACCGTCCCCGTTCCATCCGCCGTTCCCGGTGGGTGGCGGGGCCCAGGAGACCTGGACGCCGCGGCCGTTGTCGGCGGTGTCGGCGCGGACGCCGCGGACGGGTTCGGGGGTGCGCGGCTTCTGCCCGGCGGGCGGGGTGGCCGGGGGGATCGCGGGGCGGGCGTAGTGGTCGGCGCGGATGCGGGAGGCGAAGCCGCGCCGGTTCTTGGCGATGTCGGTGGCGGAGAAGAAGATGTCGCCGCGGACGCCGGGGTGGCGGGTGTTGAGGGTGAGGTGGCGGGACAGTTCGTCGGGCCGCTTCCAGGCGGCGTCCTCCCCGACGCGGTATCCGGCCTGGCCGATGGTGAGCTGGACGCCGGTTCCGGCGACCTGGCGGTCCCACCAGGCGACCAGGGTGCGGTAGTCGGCGGCGCGGTCGCCGATCGGCCAGTACAGCTGGGGGGTGATGTAGTCGACCCAGCGTTTGCGGATCCAGCCGCGGGTGTCGGCGTAGATGTCGTCGTAGGACTGCAGGGCGCTGGTGGCCGAGCCGGCGGGGTCGGTGGTCTTGTTGCGCCAGACGCCGAAGGGGCTGATCCCGAACCGCACCCAGGGCTTGTCCTGGTGGATGCGGGCGGACAGGGTCTGGATGAGGGTGTCGACGTTGCGGCGCCGCCAGTCGGCCTTGGGCAGGCCGTGCCCGTAGGCGCGGTAGGCGGCGGCGTCGGGGAAGTCGCCGGACTCGGGGTAGGGGTAGAAGTAGTCGTCGAAGTGGACGGCGTCGATGTCGTACTTGTGGACGACGTCCATGACGGCGTTGACGGCCAGGTCGCGGACCTGCGGCAGGCCCGGGTCGTACCAGAGCTGGTCGCCGTAGGCGCGGACCCAGTCGGGGTGGCGGCGGGCGGGGCTGGTGGCGGCGAGTTTGGACCGGTCGGGGTCCTGCGCGACGCGGTAGGGGTTGAACCAGGCGTGGAACTCCAGGTTCCGCGCGTGCGCCTCCTTGACCATGAACGCCAGGACGTCGTAGCCGGGGTCCTTGCCGGGGGTGCCGGTGAGGACGGCCGACCAGGGCTCGTAGGGGGAGCGGTAGAACGCGTCGGCGTCGGGGCGGATCTGCACGACGACGGAGTTGAGGTTCATCGCGCGGGCGGTGTCGAGCAGGCGGGTGAAGCGGGCGCGCTGCTCGGCGGCGGGGCGGGACGGGTCGGTGGGCCAGTCGGTGCCGCCGACGGTCGCGATCCACATGCCGCGCAGCTGGCGGGCGCGGGAGTCGCCGGGCGCGGCGATCGCGGCGCATTCGGCGGGGGCGGGCGCGGCGTCGTCCTTGCGGGTGCCGCCGAAGGCGGTGATGCAGCCGGTGGCGGTGGCCAGGGCGAGGGCGGCGCCGGTGACGGCCGTCGCCGTCCGCCGCGCCCGGGTCCGGGTCTGGGCGCGGGTGCGCTCGCGGGGCCACTCGCGGGGCC
>NZ_JBFAOF010001387.1:0-1446 GCF_040675125.1 Spirillospora sp. NPDC049652
CGGTCGCGGTCGGAGATCCGCGACCGGGTGCGCAGCCGCGCCGCGTCCGACGCCACGGGCGTCCCGCCGAGATCGGACGCGTCGTCCCCGACCAGTACCGGACGGTCCTTGAGCGCGCCCGCGTCGGCGAGGTCGAGCAACCCCTCCGGCCCGCCGCGCAGCCGGAGCGCGCCGTCCGCGTCGACCAGCGCGGCCGCCTGCCGAGCGCCGCCCACCTGGTAGATCTCGACCGCCGGATACGGCTGGTCGCGGGAGCCGACCGCGTCGTCGCCCCAGCCTCCGGGCTGGAACCCGAACGCCGCGACGCGCTTCACGCCCGGCGAGCCGTCGAGCGCCTGGTGGACGCGCGCCGGCCACGCGCCGAGCAGGTCGCCCCGCGCGAGGTCGTTGCGGACGAGCAGGTACCGCACCCCGGAGCGGGCCAGCACCTCGGCGAGCCCGGCCGAGCCCCGGCCCGCCGTGACGCGCTGGTCGATCGCGTCCAGCAGACGCGCGTACCCCGGCGACCCCTGCGGGACCATCTGCCGCGCGCCCCAGCGGGTCCGCAGCAGCGGCTGGACGACGTCGTCCATCGGCCGTCCCCACGTGTAGTCGCCCGTCCGCGAACCCGGCAGGGCGAGGACGGACTGCTCCCCGGCGCGCGTGTTCAGCCAGGACGCCGCGTCCCGCCAGTACCGCGGGACGTCCGGGAAGCCGCCCGGCGCGGCGAGGCCGCTCGCCATCGCAGGCGTCGCCACGGCGAACAGCGTTGCGCCCGCCGCCGCGAACACGCCGAGCCTGAGGCGGCGCTCGCGCAGCGTCCCGGGCAGGTGCGCGATGCCCAGCGCGAGCGGCAGCCGGACCATCCCGTCGAACTTGTACAGGTTGCGGAGCGGGGCGAGCGGGCCGTCCAGCAGGTCGCGCAGGTGCGGGGCGAGCGGGCCCTCGATCCGGCTCGCGTGCCCGGCCGCGACGACCGCGACGCCGCCGAGCAGCACCAGCAGCGGGAACGTCCGGCCCGGCAGGTCGCGGCGCACGAGTCCGGCGAGGCCGAGCGCCGCGAGGACGGCGGTGACCACGACCAGCCAGGCCCGCCCGGCCAGCGCGTCCCCGACCGGCAGCGCCTGCGGCAGGTAGTTGATCCAGCGCTCGGTGCCGCGCAGCACGTCCACCAGGCCGGTCGTCGCGGTCGTCGTGTCGGCCTGCTCGGTGTAGCCGAGCCAGGAGAAGCCGTAGCGCCCGGTCAGGACGAGCGGGACGAGCCACCAGCCGACCGCGCACGCCACCGCGGCCGTCCACCAGCCGAGCAGCCGGAACCGGTGCGCGCCGCGCGGACGGGTCAGCAGGAACAGGAACGGAACGGTCAGCACGGCCACGGTCGCCGTGCCGTTGATGCCGCCGCAGAGCCCGACCGCCAGGCCCGACCGGGCGGCGGCGCGGACGCGTCCGCCGTCGCGCCGGGCGGCC
>NZ_JBFAOF010001388.1:0-1441 GCF_040675125.1 Spirillospora sp. NPDC049652
GGCCACGATCGACACGATGAGCGTGGCCTCGGTCGGGCCGTAGAAGTTCCGGACGGTCACGCCGTCGAGGGCGCGCAGGTCGTCCCAGAGCGCGTCGCCGATCGCCTCGCCGCCGATGAGCAGTTGCGTGGGCCGGTGCTCGGGATGGGTGAGCAGCCCGGCCTCGCGGAGCGCCTGGAAGTGCGACGGGGTGGTGTTGACCAGGTCGATCCGCCGGGACGCGATGTACTCGGCGAACGCCTCCACGTCGCGCCGGACGTCGTCGCCGATGAGGTGCAGCTCGTGGCCGTGGATCATCCACAGGAGGCCCATCCACGAGGTGTCGAACGAGAACGAGGCGAGGTGCGCGAACCGCAGCCGCGCGCCCGCTCCGGCCTCGGCCTCCACCGGCTCGAAGAACCGGACGCGGTGGGCGTCGTAGTAGTTGAGCAGGCCCGCGTGCTGGAGGACGACGCCCTTCGGACGTCCCGTCGAGCCGGACGTGTAGATGACGTACGCCGCGTTCTCCGGGAACACCGTCCGCGCCGGGTCCGTCGTCGGACGGTCGGCGGTGAACGCCTCGTGCGCGGGCGTGAGGGTGAGGGCCGGGGCGGCGTCGTCCAGCATGGACGCGACACGGTCGGCCGGGTACTCGGGATCGACCGGCACGTACGCCGCGCCCGCCTTCAGCACGCCGAGGATCGCCACGACGATCTCGGGCGTCCGGGGCAGGACGAGCGCGACGCGGTCCTCCGCGCCGACCCCGCGCGCGATCAGCTCGTGCGCGAGGCGGTTCGCGCGGGCGTTCAGCTCCGCGTACGTCAGGGAGAGGTCGCCGCTGACCAGCGCGACGTCGTCCGGGGTGCGCGCGGCCCGTGCCTCGAACAGGTCGACGACCGTGCCGGGGCGCGGCGTCACGGCCGTGTCGTTCCAGGCGGCGAACCGGGCGAGCTCGTCGTCCCCGGCGGGCGCGAGCGCGCCGATCGGGCGGTCCGGGTCCTCGGCGAACAGCTCCAGGACGCGCCGGACCCGTCCGAGCAGCGCCTCGGCGACCTCCGCCGGGTAGACGTCGGGACGGTGGTGCAGGCGCAGCTCCATGCGGTCCGGTCCGGGCGCGGCGACCAGCGACAGCGGGAAGTGCGTCGCGTCGTAGGAGTCCGCGCCGGCGATCCGGACGCCGTTCAGCGAGCCCTCCATGCTCGCCGGGTCGAACGGGTAGTTCTCCAGCACCGTCATGGTGTCGAAGAGCGCCCCGCCGGTCCCGGCGGCCCGCTGGATGTCGGTGAGGCCGAGGTGGTGGTGCGGCAGCAGCTCGGTCTGCTCCTCCTGGAGCCGCTCGACGAGCGCGCCGAACGGCTCGTCCTGCCGGAACCGGACCCGGACCGGGAGGGTGTTGATGAACAGGCCGATCATCTGCTCGACGCCGGGCAGCTCCGCCGGGCGGCCCGACACGGTCGCGCCG
>NZ_JBFAOF010001389.1:0-1440 GCF_040675125.1 Spirillospora sp. NPDC049652
GCCCGCTCGACCGCCCGCGGGTAGGGCGTGGGCAGCACCGCCGCCTCGCGCTCCCACACCGCCCAGCGCGCCGACTCCAGGTAGGTCGTGATCCCGATCAGCGGCGGTTCGGGGCCGTCCTCGCCGGCTCCGCCCCCACCGGTCCGCGGGCAGCCGGGCCCGTCCTCGATCTCCTGCGCTGCCCTGTCCGCCACGCGCGGCCCCCTCCTCAGCCCCGGCGCGCCGTCGCCCTCGCGGCGGCCGGTGATCTCCCGTTGACGCGAGGCCATGATGCTGCATGCCGGGAACTTCCGCCCGGCGAATCTCCTACCGGGGTAGAGAATCGCGCACCGCAGGGTCCGCGCGCGCCCGCCGCGCCGAGACCGGAGTCGACTTTCCCCTCCCTGCGAATGCCTGCGCATCGCGGTGATTCGGGCGGTTGGAATACCGATCAGTATCCATCTCCGGAAAACGCAATGGCCGATCACCGAAAATGATGTGCCAACTACTCTTCGGCATACTGCACGGTAGTTGACACGTAAGGGTTGAGAATCCTCGGCTGGCGGTGAGAGAATCCCGGGAAGTCGGACAACGCCGAGGGCGCCGGAAGCGCCGGGGAGCGTCGGCGCCGGCCAACAATTGCCTTGGGGGCGAGCCCGGTAAATGTCCCTGGATCCGCGTATCGTCAAAGAGAGTTTCGGCCGGATCGAATCGCACGGCGTCCACGCGGTCGCCTATTTCTACGGACGGCTGTTCGCCGAGAATCCGCGGCTGCGCACCCTTTTCCCGCCCGCGATGGACCTCCAGCACGACCGGCTCCTGCACGCGCTCACCGAACTCGTGTGGAGCCTGGACAGCCCCGGCTCCATGACGTCCTACCTCGACCGGCTCGGCCGGAGCCACCGCAAGTTCGGCGTCCGGCCCGAGCACTACCCGGCGCTGCGCTCGGCCCTGCTGGCGACCCTGCGGAAGTTCTCCGGCGCCGCCTGGACGGCGGAGGCCGAGGCCGCCTGGGCCGCCGCGTTCGACGCGGCCGCCGAGACCATGATCGCGGCCGCCGCCCGGGACGCCGCCCAGGCCCCGCCCTGGTGGGTGGCCGAGGTCGTCGAGCACGAGCGCCGCACCCCGGACATCGCCGTCCTGACGCTGCGGCCCGGCCAGGCCCTGCGGTTCTCGGCGGGCCAGCACATCACCGTCCAGACCGCGCGCTGGCCCCGGGTCTGGCGGCCTTACTCGATCGCGAACGCGCCGCGTCCGGACGGGCTGCTGCGGCTGCACGTCCGGGCCGTCCCGGGCGGCTGGGTGAGTGGCACGCTGGTCCGACACACCGGCGTCGGCGACACCCTGCTGCTCGGCCCCGCGGGCGGCGCGATGGCCCCGCCTGAGAACGCCGACCGCGACCTGCTGCTCGTCGCGGGCGGCACCGGGCTAGCGCCGCTGCGGGCGATCTCCGGCACGCCG
>NZ_JBFAOF010001390.1:0-1440 GCF_040675125.1 Spirillospora sp. NPDC049652
GTCGTCGCGACGGTCCTCGACCCGGCCCCCGCGCACGGCCTCGCCGACGTGTTCACCCGGCTCGGGGACGGCGCGTGATGCGGGCGCTCCGGCTCGCCCCGTTCGAGCTGCTGCGCTTCCGGACGCCCCTGCAGCGGCTCGCGCTGGCGTTCATCGTGATCGTCCCGACCGTGTACGGCGGGATCTACCTGTGGTCCAACTGGGACCCGTACCGGCGGCTGGGCCGCGTCCCGGTCGCGGTGGTGAACGAGGACCGGCCCGTCCAGGCGGAGGGCCGGACCGTCGACGCGGGCGGGGACTTCGTGGCGGAGCTGCGCAAGGACCGCATCCTCGGCTGGCACTTCGTGGACGCCCGCGACGCCGCGGACGGGCTGCGGCACGGCCGCTACTACGCCGTGATCACCGTCCCGCCGGACTTCAGCGAGCGGCTGACCAGCGGCGCGACCGGGATGCCGGAGAAGGCCGCGATGTCGATCCGGCTGGACGACGCCAACAACTACCTGGTCGGCGTCATGGCCAAGACGGTCCAGGCCGAGCTGGAGCGCAAGATCTCGGCGGCGGCGATCAGCGCCTACTTCGAGGCCGCGTTCGGCAGGCTCGCCGAACTGCACAGCGGGATCTCCGACGCGGCGGACGGCGCGGCCCGGCTCAGGGACGGCCTGGCCGGCGCCAAGCAGGGGTCGGCGCAGCTCGTGGACGGTCTCGGCGCGGCGAAGCAGGGCAGCTCCGAACTCGTCGGCGGCCTCGGCCAGGCCGGTACGGGGACGGCGCAGCTCGCCTCGGGGCTGGCGCAGCTGAAGGAGGGCTCGTCGCGGCTCGCGCCGGGCGCGGAGCAGGTCGCCGGGGGCGTGCACGAACTGGCGTCCACGGCCGTCCCGCTCGCCGAGCTCGCCGCCGCCGATCTGCCCGGCCTCGCGTCCCGGGCCGCCTCGGTGACCCGGGACGCGGCCCGCCTCACGTCGGTCGCGTCCGTCCTCACGCGGCGGCTCGCCACGAACACCAGGGCGATCTCCGGATGGCTGCACGCGCTCGCCGCGCGGCATCCCCAGATCGCGAGAGGCCCGCGCTACCGGGAAGTGCTGGCCGCTCTGCGGACGGTGAACGGCACCGCCGAGAGCCGCCTCCGCCACCTCGCCGCCCGGCATCCCGTCGTCGTCCGCACGCGCGGTTACTGGGCGGCGCTCGACCTCGCGCGTTGCCTCGACGAGGCGATGCCCGCCATGCTGCACCGGCTCGCCGCCCGCTACCGGATCCCCGCCGCCGATCCGGTCTTCCGGCCGCTGCTCGAAACCGCCGACCTGATCGCCGAGAGGACCGCCGAGCTCGCCCGGACCACCGCGCGCGTCAATGGCGCGGCGACGGGCCTGAACGCCGACGCGCGCGGCTTCCAGCGGATCGTCCCGGCGCTGCGGTCACGGCTGCTCGAGGGCGCGTCCGGCC
>NZ_JBFAOF010001391.1:0-1438 GCF_040675125.1 Spirillospora sp. NPDC049652
GCGGCGAGTCTCACTCTTGGAAGTGGAAGCCGGTGTTCCTGGGAGGAACGGATATGGACAGGGCGGGATCGGCCTGCTGGTCACCGCCGCCGGGAACCCGGTCTGCTTCGTCACGGGCGCGGTGCTGACCGTCGCGGGCGGCTGGGGCTGGACCGGCCTGCTGTTCGCCGCCGTGCTGCGGGTGCTGCCCGGCGAGGGGGCGCGCGCGGGCGGCCAGGTCCAGCTCGGGCTGTTCGCCGGCGCGGCGATCGCCCCGTTCGCCTTCGGCGCGGTGACCGGCGCGCTCGGCCTCTCGTCCACGCTGCTGATCGCGGCTGTCGTCGTGGTGCTCGGCGCGGTCGCCATGGTCGCCGGGACGGTCCTGCTCGGACGGACCGAGGAGCCCGCCGTCCCGGAAGCCCCCGCCCCCGTCGCCGCTTAGCGATGAGCCGGCGCGCCGTGGCCGGTCAGGGCTCGGGCTGGCAGCGCGGACACCAGAAGGTGACCCGCTCGCCGGTGACCGGGCCCTGGTCGGCGCGCCGGACGCGGGCGCCGCAGCGCAGGCACGCCCGCCCCGCCCGGCCGTAGACCCAGTGGCGGCGTCCGGGCCGCAGGTCGCCGGTGGTGACGTGGCCGTGCCGCAGCTTGTTGGCCTCCAGGAGCCGCCGGGCGAGCCCGACCATCGCGTCCGGGTCGCGGACGGCGCCCACCGGCGTCCACGGGTGCACCCCGCGCAGGAACAGGATCTCTGACTTGTAGACGTTGCCGATCCCCGCCAGCAGCGTCTGGTCGAGCAGCGCCTCCCCGATCGCGCGGCCGGGCTCCCGGGTGAGCCGCCGGACGGCCTCGGCGGCGTCCCAGCCGGGGCCGAGCAGGTCGGGGCCGAGACCGCCGACCGCCCGGTCCTCCTCGTCGGTGCGCAGCACCTCGACCGTGCCGAGCGAGTAGCCCGCCGCCATCCACTCGGCGTTCGCCAGCACGAGCCGCACCCGGTGGTCGCGCGGCGGCGGCCCGGCAGGGCGGATCCGCCACTCGCCCTCCATCTTCAGGTGCGTGTGGACGGTCAGCCCGCCCTCGACCCTGGCCAGCAGGTGCTTGCCGCGCGGGACGACGTCGTCCACCACCCGGCCGCGCAGGTCGAGCGTGGCGTAGCGGGGGACGCGGAAGTCCGAGAGCGTGAGCGGCCGTCCGGCGAGCGCGTCGCGCAGTCGCCGGGCGGCCAGGAAGATCGTGTCGCCCTCGGGCATCGGTTCAGATCAGGGAGGGGCTCTCCCAGGCGGCCGGATCCTCGGTCAGCTTGCGGACCTGTTCCGGCAGCTCGCCGGACGCGATGTGCGCCAGCGTCACCTGCTCCAGGATGGCGCGCTCGCTGGCGCGCAGCGCGATCCAGACGTCCTGGAGGGACGCCGCCGGACCTTCGTAGCCGACGTGCTCGGGGCGCTCGCCCCGGACGCCGAGC
>NZ_JBFAOF010001392.1:0-1437 GCF_040675125.1 Spirillospora sp. NPDC049652
GTGCCGCCGCCGAGGACGAGCCGATCCCGCGGGTCGTCCGCGAGCTGGTCAGCGGGCCGTCCCTGGTGGCGGGCGGCGCGAACGTGATCATGCAGCTGTCCCGGCTGCCGGTCGGCCTCGGCGTGGTCGAGAGCCCCGTCGAGTCCGGACGGATCGACCGGCATCCGGTGAAGCGCACCCGCACCACGCTGACGTACCTGGTCGTAGCGATGCTCGGCTCCGCCGAGGAGCGCGCCTGGATGCGTGAGCAGGTCGACCGGCAGCACCGGCGGGTGCACAGCGCGCCGGGCGCGCCCGTCCGGTACAACGCGTTCGACCGCGAGCTCCAGCTGTGGGTCGCCGCCTGCATCTACTGGGGCGTGGAGGACGTCTACCGGCGCTTCTACGGCGAGCCGTCCGAGGCGGCGGTCGCCGAGTTCTACCGGCACGGCCGCCGGTTCGCCACGACGCTCCAGGTGCCGGACGACATGTGGCCCGCGGACCGCGCGGCGTTCGAGGAGTACTGGCGGGACGGTCTCGGCAAGCTCGGCAGCACCCCCGAGACCCGCGCCTACCTGCGCGGGCTCGCGAAGGCGGCGTTCCTGCCGAGGCCCGTCCAGCGGCTGGTCGGGCCGGCGAACCGGCTGCTGACGGTCGGCTTCCTGCCGCCGGAGTTCCGCGCGGAGATGGGCTTCGGCTGGACGGCCCGGGACCAGCGGGCGTTCGACGCGGCCGTCCGGATGATCGCGCTCGCGAACCGGACGATGCCGAGGCCGCTGCGCGAGTTCCCCTTCAACGTCTACCTGTGGGACTTCCGCCGCCGCATGCGCACCGGCCGCTCCTTCGTCTGAGCCCCGCCCACCGGTTCTGGACCGGGCCCGAGCGCGAACCCGGCCGAGCGGGCGAAAAGGCCGGTTCAGGCCCGGCGCGTCAGGGCACGGCCGTGGGAGCCCCGCTGGGCGTAGAGCCAGGCCGCCGCCGACGCCAGGAGGACCGCGCCCGCGCCGAGCACCGCGAAGGCCGCGGTCAGCGCGCCGTTCTCGGCTAGCGACCCGGCCAGGTCGAGGTCGGCCATGGACGCTCCGCCCCACAGCACGCTGACCACCGCGAGCGCGCTGGTCAGCCGGACGGCCAGGTGCCGCCGCCGGACGACCAGCACCAGCGAGACCACCCCGGCGGCCGCCGACACGAGGATCAGCGGCGACCGGACGCCGAACGCGACCGCGCCGGGCAGGGCGAACAGCCCGGTGGCGACGCCGGAGACCAGCGCGTAGCCCTGGAAGTGCAGCGGCACGTCCTGGTCCTCGCCGAGCCGGCGCGCGTGCCAGATCAGGTGGACGGCGGCGAGGTAGGCGCAGAGCATCGTGGTCAGCGCGCCGCCGTAGACGCCGGGGACGCTCATCCAGCTCGGCGCCCCGGTGGCGACGGCCGTCGCCACCGCGCCCAGGCAGAACGGGG
>NZ_JBFAOF010001394.1:0-1436 GCF_040675125.1 Spirillospora sp. NPDC049652
GTGCTGTCGAGCGACGGGCTGGTGGTCGCGGCGTCCTCGGGGATGCGGCAGGAGGACGCCGAGCACCTGTCCGCGCTGGTCGCGGGCGTGCAGGGGCTCGCGCGCGGCGCGTGCAGGCGGTTCTCCGGCGGCGAGCTGATGCAGAGCGTCATCGAGATGGACTCGATGCTGGTGTTCGTCGTCCCGGCCGGGGAGCACGCGTACCTGGCCGCGCTGAGCCCCGCCGACGCGGACGCGGGCACGGTCGCGTACGCGCTGGCCGAGCTCGCCGAGCGGCTGGCCGAGCGGCCGCCGGTGGTCCCCCGGCTGTCGGGTCTCGGCGTGAGGTGAGCACGCGTGAGCGATGACCGCTGGCTGGACGAGGACGCCGGGCCGATCTTCCGTCCCTACACCGTCACGCGCGGCCGGACGCGGCTGCGCGACGACAGCCTCAACCTGATCTCCCTGCTGGAGGCGACCGGGCTGCCGGTCCCCCGGCGCACCCGCCTGGATCCCGAGCACCGCCGGGTGCTGGCGTGCTGCGCGGAGCCGATCACCTTCGCCGACCTGTCGTCCGAGATCGACCTGCCCGTGGGCGTGGTGCGCGTCCTGGTGGACGACCTGCGCGAGGAGAACCTGCTGCGGGTGCTGCAGGCGACCCCCACCGGCGACGTCCCGGACGAGCTCGTACTAAGGAAGCTGCTGCATGGACTACGCGCACTCTGACACCGCCGTCCACGTGCCCGCGACCGCCCGGCGCGGCGGCGGCCAGCCGACCGCGGCGAAGATCCTCGTCGCCGGCGGGTTCGGCGTCGGGAAGACGACGATGGTCGGCTCGATCAGCGAGATCCGGCCGCTGCGCACCGAGGAGATGCTGACCGACCGGGGCGCGGGCGTGGACGACACGACCGGCGTCGCGGACAAGACCAGCACCACCGTGGCCATGGACTTCGGCCGGATCACGATGGGCGACGGCCTGATCCTGTACCTGTTCGGGACGCCCGGCCAGCAGCGGTTCTGGTTCATGTGGGACGAGCTGGCGCTCGGCGCGGTCGGCGCGGTGGTGCTCGCCGACGTCCGCCGGCTGGCCGACTCGTTCGCCGCGATCGACTACTTCGAGGACCGCGGCACCCCGTTCATGGTCGCGGTGAACTGCTTCGACGGCGCCGAGCGCAAGGACCCGGCGGACGTCCGGATCGCCCTGGACCTGGACGCCGACGTCCCCCTCGTCCTGTGCGACGTGCGCAGCCGCGACTCGGCGAAGGAGGTGCTGATCACCATGGTCGAGCACGTCCTCGCCCGGACGACCGCCGCCGCCGGCGCGCGCCGCTGAACCGTTCCCGCGCCGCCGAACCGTTCCCGCGCCGCTGAGCCGCGCTGGACCCCCGACCCCCCCCCCGCACCCGGCCCCCGTTCCGGGCCGCCCCCCCAGGAAAACCCCCCGGTAAAAGAGACAC
>NZ_JBFAOF010001395.1:0-1435 GCF_040675125.1 Spirillospora sp. NPDC049652
GGGGTCGCCGCCGAGGCGGCGCTCGGCCACGACTTCCGCGACGTCCTGCCGCTGCACGACGCCGAAGGGCGCGACTGGTGGAAGTGCACCGCGCCGTACGACGGCCTGGCGACCCGCAGCCGGCACCCCGAGCAGACCCTGTTCCTCCCGGACGGCACCGAGCTGCTGGTGAGCGCCGCCTACCGCAGGGACGCGCACGGGCGTGTGGAACGGTTCACCGTCACCCTGCGCGACGCCCTGCGCCGGGCGCGCCGCGAACGCGACCGCGCCGACCTGGTCTCGACCGTCGCGCACGAGCTGCGCTCGCCGCTGACCAGCGTGAAGGGCTTCACCGCGACGCTGCTGGCCAAGTGGCACCGGTTCAACGACGACCAGAAGCTGGTCATGCTGGAGACGGTGAACGCCGACGCCGACCGGGTGACCCGGCTGATCACCGAGCTGCTGGACGTGTCCCGGATCGAGGCGGGCCGGCTGGAGATGCGCCGCCAGGTCGTCGACCTCGCCGAGGAGGTCCGTAAGATCATCGCGGGCCGGGTCGCGGCGGGTGAGCCCGCCGACCGCTTCCGGTTCGAGCCGCGCGGCGAGCTGCCCGAGCTCTGGCTCGACCCGGACAAGATCGACCAGGTCATCGGCAACCTGGTGGAGAACGCGGTGCGGCACGGCGCTGGTACTGTCACGATCGTGGTGGAGCCGGACGCGCACAAGGAGGGGGCCGCGGTGTCGGTACGCGATGAGGGCGAGGGCATTCCGCCCGAGGCCGCCCAGCGCGTGTTCCGGCAGTTCTGGCGCGGGCCCGCCTCCGGCCGCCGCGGCGGCACCGGCCTCGGCCTCTACATCGTGAAGGGCCTCGTCGAGGCGCACGGCGGCACGATCACCGTGCGGCGCGCGCCCGGCGGCGGCGCCGAGTTCCGATTTACCGTGCCCGCCGGGGCCCCCGACCACGCCACCGCCTGAGCGTCCGCTCAGCCGCTGCGGCACCGGGCTCCCCGTGCGGGCGGCGCGTACGCGCACGCTTTTCCGGATCTTTCCCGTCCGCGCACTAGACTGCGGACGTCCCACGCCGACCGGAGTCATCACATCACCATGTCTGCACCCAACAAGTCCTACGACCCCGTCGAGGTGACCGCGTTGCAACCAGCGGAGCTCGACCGGGCCCGCGACGCGGCGCTCGCCGCGATCGCGGCCGCCTCCGACCTGGACGGGCTGAAGGCCGTCCGGCTCGCGCACGCGGGCGACCGCTCGCCGCTGGCCCTCGCCAACCGGGAGATCGGCGCGCTGCCGCCGCTGGCCAAGGCCGAGGCGGGCAAGCGCGTCGGCGCGGCCCGCGGCGCGGTCGCGCAGGCGCTGAAGAAGCGCCAGGCGGAACTGGAGGAGGAGCGCGACCAGCGCGTCCTCGTCGAGGAGACCGTCGACGTCACCCTGCCGTGGGACCGCG
>NZ_JBFAOF010001396.1:0-1435 GCF_040675125.1 Spirillospora sp. NPDC049652
GGGGGGCCTTCGCGCGGCCGCGCTGGCGGTGGCCCGGGGCCTTCCCCCTGGTGGTTGCAGGCGTGGGCGGGCGCCAGGTCGGAACCGCTGAGCATCAGGGCCACGCCGCGGTCGGCGTCGCCGGCGGCGAACCGGGCCCAGCCCTCCGCGGCCAGTTGCAGGACGACGGCCGCGCTGTCCTCGACCGTCTGGAGCAGTTCGCCCGCGCGCTGGTGGCAGCGGGCCGCCTCGTCGAAGCGTCCGTGCAGGTAGGCGATGTTCCCGAGGACGGTCTGGACGTCCGCCTGGAACCCGGCGTCGGTGTCGGGATGGCCCGCCGCCGCTCCGGCGAGGCCCCGGGCGAGCAGCGTCTGCCCGGCGGCCAGCGCGGTCTCGGCCGCGCGCAGCCGACGGTGCGGATCCGGACGGTACCGGCCGCGCCTCGGCCGGTCTCCCAGGCGGCTCAGCGCGGGGGCGAGATCGGGATGCCGGAGGACGTCCGTCTCGTCCCGGCCGACGCGGACGCTCTTCACCAGATGCGCTTCCCGGAGCAGGTGCAGAGCGGCCGCGGAGGGAGCGGAGCGGCGCCTGGCGTGCTCCTCCACGGGCGCGGCGGCCGCCTTGGGATGCGGCGGCACCTCGGCCGCGCGCCGGGCGACGTCCTCCGGCGTGCGCTCCCACTTCTTGAGGGCCAGCCACTCGTCCTCCGAGGTGGCGTTCACGGAACGCGCCGCGGCGTCCAGGCCGGTGGCGACGTCGCCGACGACGGTGGCGCAGAGGTCGGTGAGGATGTCCTCCAGCGCCGGGACCAGCCATCCGGGGACGGTGTCGTCGGTGTCGCCGGCGCCGTCGAGCCGGTCCCAGAGCGTCCGGCACGCCGCTTGGAGCAGGACCGGTTCGACGGCGGCCTCCTCGTGGGCGACGCTCAGGTCGTCGACGAGGCGTTCGGCCACGCCGTTCTCGAAGGTCCGGCCGGCCTGCCGCGCGGGCTCCACGACCGCGTCCAGCGCGGCGCTCCGGTCGAGCGGCCCGAGCCGCATCTCCGTGGCCGGCAGGCCGTGGCGGGCGATGACGCCGAGCAGGTCGTCGGCCCGCTCGTCCCGGACCGACAGCATCAGGCGGACGCCCGGATCGGCGGCCACGGCCGCGAGGAGCTCGGTCAGCCCCGCCGGGCGTGCGGACGGCGCGCGGCCGGTGAACCAGTTCTCGGCGCGATCGACGGCGAGCAGCACCGGGTGCCGCTCCCCGAACCGTCCGCGCCGCCTGGCCCGGCGGAGGAACGCCGCGACCGGTTCGGCCTCGCCCGGTCCCTCCCGCCACGCGGCGAGCAGCGCCAGCAGGTACGGGTCGGACTCGGGGAACGCCGCGTTCGGCAGGACCCTGCCCTGCGGCGGGACGGCCACCGGACCGGCGTCGGCGACCGGGGCGGGGGTGAGGCGGGCGTCGCGCAGCAGCG
>NZ_JBFAOF010001397.1:0-1434 GCF_040675125.1 Spirillospora sp. NPDC049652
GGCGAACCGGGCGAGGTCGCGTCCGTCGGCGACTCGGACGGCTCCGGGCTCGCCGTCGCCGAACCGATCGGTGCGGCCGTCGCCTTGTCCCCGTCGTCGGATCCGCCGAGCAGGAGCGCCGCGCCGATCCCGCCCAGCACGAGCAGCACGCCCGCGATGAGCGCGACCAGCGCCCAGGGGCGTCCCTTGCCGGACTTCGGCCCTGGCGCGGACGGGCCGGCAGGGGCCGTGGGTGCTCCGATGCCCGCGCCGCCACCCGTCCCTGGGCCGCTGAACATGGCCACACCGCCGCCGGCTCCTGGGGCAGCGGACGGAGGCGCGCCGCCGGGCGTCGCCGGGTTCGCGGTGGGGCCGGTGGGGCCGGTTGGCAGGGTACTGAAGGCTCCGCTGGGGTTCGGGACCGGGGGCGGAGGCGTTCCCCGGGCGACGCTGAGGTCCCCGGTGTGCGGGCCTGCGGAGAACGGCGAGGGGATCTGCGGGGTCACTCCCCAGCCCCCGGTCGAGGCAACCGGAGCCTCCGGGGCCGGTGGGGGCGGGGCTGGGGCCGGGGTCGGCGGAAGGCCTTCCGCGCCCAGTGCGACCGCGCTTTCGGCCTCGTCCGGACGTCGCACGGCTGCGTCGCCCGGCTCGGTCGTCGGCTCGTCGTCAACCGGCGGGATCTGGGCCTCTTCCTGGAGGTCCGAAGGCGCGGTGTCGTTCGGTCCGGGCGTGCCGAAGGGGATCGCGTCCGGGGCCTCGCGCCGCGGGATCGGGATGTCGGTGACGGTGACGGACGCCAGGTCGAGGTCGTCGGACGGCCCGGACGGCGTCGGCGGGGCGTCGTCCGCGCCGTCCTCTTCCGGAAGGTCGGTGAGGGTGGCTCCGGCGGCCGGGAAGTCGGTCATCGTCTCGGCGGGCGGCGGCGCATCGTCCACAGGCGGCGCATCGTCCACAGGCGGCGGGTCGTCGGCAGGCGGCGGATCGTCCACAGGCGGCGGGTCGTCGGCAGGCGGCGGATCGTCCACGGGCGGCGGGTCGGTCCGGGTGTCGTCCGGAGCGGGGACGCGGTCGGCCGGTCCCGGCCTGCCGACCGCGAACTCCACGGTGCTCGTGTGGTCCGGGGGGACGTAGCCCGGGGATTCGCCGCTCACCTGGTCACCTCTCCAGCGCATCGGTTCACCAGGATGCGACGATCGCCGAGCCCGCCCGGTTCACTCCGCGAGGCGGTCATTCCGGAAGATTTCGCGGCGGCGGCCGGGCCCGGCGGGAGCACCGGGACGGCTACTCCTCGGAGGCGCGCCGGGCGGCCCGCCGCTGGTGCCGGTTGAGCAGGTCGGTGATCAGGCCGATCGCGTCCGGGGTGGTGGTGTCCGGGGCGCCGCTCAGCCAGCGGGTGGCCTCGGCGAGCAGGTCCTCGGCGGAGTCGCCGGCGCGGCGCTCGTCGGCCAGCCGGCC
>NZ_JBFAOF010001398.1:0-1432 GCF_040675125.1 Spirillospora sp. NPDC049652
GCCACGGCAGGTCCACGTCCCGCATGATCATCTGGACGGGCGCGCCGGAGCCGCGCCGCCGGAAGCAGGCGCGCAGGGTGGCGTGCCGGTCCAGCACCGCCTGCCACGCCGCGCGCAGCACGTCCTGGTCAAGGACGCCTTCGAGTTCGAGGACCTGCGTCGCGACGTAGACGTCCGCGTCGCCCTCACCGTGGCCGCCTTCGGCGTGGCTCCCCTCGGCGTGGCGGGCGTGGAAGAGCAGCCCCTCCTGGAGCGGCGACAGCGGCCAGACCTCGGCCAGCGCGGAGTTCACCATGTCACAGTCCCCCTTGGCCGATGCCTTCGGCGATGTCCGCCAGTTCTTCCAGCTCGTCCGCGCTGAGGTCGGCCTCGGGCAGGCCCGCCGGGCCCCGGTCGCCGCCCGGCTCCGCGGCGTGCGCGACCAGGCCGCGCAGCATCGCCGTCCACCGGACCGCGAGGTCGGACAGCGTCGCCTCGTCCCACAGCCCGACCGGGCCGGTCAGCGAGACGGTCCCCTGGGGCCGTCCGCGCCGTCGCGCACGACGCCGCTCGCGTCGAGGGCGTGGACGGCCGCCATCCGCGGGTCGGGCGCGCCGCTCAGCGCGTCCTCCCCGGCGAGCCGCCAGGCGCCGGACGCGGCCGTGCCCGGCGGGGTCCGGCCGGACGCGGCGGTGAAGCGGCCGAGGTAGTTGAAGCCGATCTGCGCGCGCGGCAGCGCGGCGAGCACGGGGGCGGTGTCGGGGTTCAGGTGGCGCAGCAGCCCGAAGCCGAGGCCGTCGCCCGGGACGTCCCGCAGCCGCCCGGCGACGTGCGCGACCAGCCGCGCCGCGGCGGGGCCGCCCGCGCGGACGTCGGCGTGGTCGAGGCCGCCCGCGTCGAGCCGGACGGGGTACTCGGCGGTGCACCAGCCGACCGTGCGGCCGAGGTCGCCGCCGGCGCGGCCGTGGCTCTCCACGTCCACGAGCTGGCCGCCGGGCGTGCGCAGGCCGCGGGCGCGCCGCCACTCCTCGACCGCGGCCATCAGTCCCGCGAGCAGCAGGTCGTCGACTCCGGCGCCGAACGCCTCCGGGGCATCGGAGAGCAGCGCCTCGGGGGCATCGGAGAGCAGCGCCTCCGGGGCATCGGTGAGCAGCGCCGAGGTCTCCGCGGCCGGGAGGGTGAGGTCTGTTCGCCGGGTTCCGGCGGCCACGGTGTCGCGGGCGGGGTCCACGGGGCGGGATCCGAGGATCGCCTGCGGGCCTGCCAGCATCCGGGTCCAGAGCGGCAGTTCGTCCAGGCGGGCTTGGCTCGTCGCCTCGGCGGCCAGGCCCCGCGCCCAGCTCCGGAAGGAGGTGGGGACCGGGTCGAGTTCGTCGCCCCGGTAGGCGGCGGCGAGGTCGGGCAGCAGGACGCGCCACGACACGCCGTCGACCACCAGGTGGTGCGCGGCGAG
>NZ_JBFAOF010001399.1:0-1427 GCF_040675125.1 Spirillospora sp. NPDC049652
TGCGCGTGCGCGCCACCGCGCGGCCGCCCGCCAGGGCCCTCGGCGTCCTGGTCTCGCGCAGCGCCCTCAGAGGGCATCGCACGTTGCTCGCCCGGGACCGCCTCGTCCGGCGTCGCGGGGGTCTCGGCCTGCGCACGTGGCTCAGCATGCGCATGCGCGCCACCGCGTGGCTGCCCTCCAGGGTTTCCGGCGTCGTGCCGTCGCGCAGTGCCTTCGCTGGACGGGTCCCTCTCCGCGCGCACGCGTTCATCCTCGCTTGCGTGCTTCGGAGCGTGAGGGACGCCTTCGACGTGCGCGGTGCTCCTGGCACGCACGTATCCCTCGTCCTGCGTGAACCACGGGGATCGCACACCGCCTTGGTGGGACGGGTGCGACCACCACGGGGCCTCCAGCCCCTGTGCAGGCCTCTCCGTCTCAGCGCCGCTTCTCGCAGGTGCGGGGGCACCGCGATGTGCAGCCTCTTCTCCACCTTGCGGACGCGCACCTTCCCGAGCGGCGTGACCGGACGTCGGGCCCTCCGAGCTCCCCCGCTCAGCGTCGCGCGCGGCCTCGTCCCCTCGCGCGGGACGTCGAGCATCCGCGTCCGCCTCGTCCTCCGCGCTCAACGCGTCTCCTGCGGAGGCTCCGTCCCGCTGCGCCTCTTCTTGGGACGCGGCGCGCTCATCCTCCTGTGCCGCGACAGGGGCTTCGGCTTCCACAGGGACGCCAGGATGCGCGGGATGCTGCGACGAGCCGGCCGGAGAGTCGCCGGTGTCCGTCCGGTTGCGCCTCAGGATGGCTGTAGGGGCAGAGGGCTCCGTGTCCTCGTCGTGGCGCGTCTGAGTGCCGCGCGCGGGCCTGGGGTCCGCATGCTCGGAGCCGTCCTCAGTGGCGGGGTCGTCGCTGGAAGTGGACGCCTGCGCGGGCTCCGGCGGACGTCCGGCGGCCTGCACGCTCTCAGATGCATCCGGACGAGCGGGGCGCTGGACGCCTTCCGGTCCAGGCACCCGCGCGGGGGGCTGCGCAGGTTCGGGCTCGCGCGTACGTGTGGGTGCGGGACGGGTGGGGCGGGGGGTCGTGGGGTCGGGGGCCTGCAGGGCTCGGGAGAGCAGGGCCGTGTAGAGGGGGGTGGTCGGGGCCAGGGATTGGTGGAGGTCCTGCGGGAGGGGCGGACGGGGGGCGTCCAGGGGCGGGAGGTCCGGGCCCGGACGGCCGAGGAGGATCACTCGGGGCGTGTACCAGAGGAGGAAGAGGGCTTCGGGGCCCGCGTCGTGGACGCCGTCGAGGATGATCGCGTCGAGGGAGTCGGGGACCGGGGGGATGGCGGCGGGGACGTCCCAGAGGGGGACGGCGTCCGGGTCGGTCTCGCGGGCGGCGGTCCAGGCGGACGTCCAGGTCCGCGGGAGGGCGGCGAAGGCGGCCGGGTCGGCGAACGCCTCCGGGTCGCG
>NZ_JBFAOF010001400.1:0-1426 GCF_040675125.1 Spirillospora sp. NPDC049652
GAACTGGACGGCGCGGTCGCGACCGTCACGCTCGCCCGGCCCGAGCGGCGCAACGCGATGACCTTCGCCACCTGGCGGATGCTGGCGGCCATCGGCCGCGCGCTGCCGCGCGAGGTGCGGGTGGTCGTGCTGCGCGGCGACGGGCCGTCGTTCTCGGCCGGCATCGACCTGTCGATGTTCTCCGGCGGCGAGGGCGGGTTCCCGTTCGGCGCCGACGACGAGGCCGGCGACGCGTTCATCGCCGAGCTCCAGGAGGGCTACACCTGGCTGCGCGACCCGTCGATCGTCACGGTCGCCGCGGTGCACGGCCACGCGATCGGCGGCGGATTCCAGCTCGCGCTGGCCTGCGACATCCGGATCGCCGCCGAGGACGCCCGGTTCTGCATGAAGGAGCCCGCGCTCGGTCTGGTGCCGGACCTGACCGGCACCAAGCCCCTGGTCGAGATCGTGGGCGTCAACCGGGCGCTGGAGCTGTGCCTCACCGCCCGCACCATCGACGCCGCCGAGGCCGCCCGGCTCGGCATCGTCGAGCGGATCGCCCCGACCGGCGGGCTGGACGCGGCGGTGGCGGCCCTGACGGCCGAGCTGCTCGCGGTCAACGCGGACGCTGCCGTCGCGACCAAGCGGCTGCTGCTGGCGGCCCCGCAGAACACCCTGGACGAGCAGCGCGCCGCCGAGCGCCGCGAGCAGCTCGTCCGGCTGCGCGAGCTGGCCGCCGCCTTCCGCGCCTGAGCCCGCGCCGGGCGCCCGGAAGCCGGGAAGGAACGTTCCACTTCCCATTCGGTCAAGACGAGAAAAATCCGCCGTGCGGACGGCGCGCCCGTCCGCACGGCGGAGCCATTCTTGCGGGAGATCCGGATTCCGGCCAGTCCTGAGCGAAGATTCCGGATATTTCAGTTACCGCAGCGAAGTATCACTCCCCGGTGCGACCGGCAGCAGGACGCGGCTCGTCCCCGGCCGGACGGTGACCGCGGTGCCCGCCGGGTAGCGGAGCGTGTAGTCGTAGTCGGTGGACAGGATGATCACGCCGAGCCGGTGCCCGGCCTTGACCGTGTAGTCGGTCGGCTGCATGTCCCAGCGGAAGGAGTAGGTCTTCCCGGGCGTGAGCGGCACGCTGCGGGAGATCGAGCTCCGGTTGCGGGCGTCCAGCCAGCCGCGCGTGATGATCTTGTAGGGGGCCGTCTGAGTGGCCAGCTCCTGCCGGAGGGTGCAGCCCTCGTCGCCGGGGACGCTCTGGCCGTAGCAGACCTTGTCGGTCGTGGTGACCCGGGCGCCGGTGGGCCGCGTGTCGGTGCCGTAGTCGACCAGCAGCGCGGTCAGGTAGGGCGACGGGCCGTTCAGCGAGGCCCGGATGTCGGCCTTCGGGATGCCGTCCACCCGCAGCGGCCGCGTCAGCGGCCCGGTCAGGTACGCCAGCCGGTTCGGG
>NZ_JBFAOF010001401.1:0-1423 GCF_040675125.1 Spirillospora sp. NPDC049652
GGCCGCACGGCCCCGAGGCGCGCCCCGGCGCCCCGCCGGCGTGCGCCCCGCCCCACCGACATGCGCCCTGCCGCGTCGGCGTGCGCCCCACCCCACCGGCGCGCGCCCCCCACCGGCGTGCGGCCCGCCGTGTCGGCGGACGGGCTCAGCCCCGGCTGTGCAGGGTGCGCTGCAGCTCCCGGATCTCGTCGGCGAACTCGCGCACGGGTCCCGCCACCGGCAGGCCGGGGACCACCTCGTTGATCGCCAGCGGCCGGACGGGCCCCGGCGCGACGCCCAGCTCGCGGAGCCAGCCGCCGAGCTGCTCGGTCGAGGACGCGTAGACGATGCGTCCGAGCCCGGCCCAGCCGTGCGCGGCGGCGCACATCGCGCAGTGCTCGCCGGAGGTGAAGACGGTCGCGGCGGCGCGCTCGGACGGCGACAGGTGCGTGCCCGCCCAGCGGGCGATCTCGAACTCGGGATGCCGGGTGCGGTCGCCGTCCTTGACCCGGTTGCGGTCCTCGAACACGACCTCGCCGGAGGCCGTGACCAGCACCGACCCGAACGGCTCGTCGCCGTCCGCGAGCGCCTCGGCGGCCAGGTCCACGCAGCGGCGCAGGTGGGCCCGCTCGGTCTCGGTCGGCTCGTACCAGGTCACGTCCGTCTCCCCTCTCCCGCTCCGTCCCGCGGAGCCTCAGGCCGAGGTTAGACGATCTTCAGCGGCGGCCGGTGCGACCCCCCGCTCGGCGAACACCCGCTTGGCGACGAGGGTGGCGTTGACCGCGCGCGGCATTCCGGCGTAGACGGCCGAGTGCAGCAGCGCCTCGGAGATCTCCGTGGCGGTCAGCCCCACGTTCAGCGCCGCGTTGATGTGGACGTCCAGCTCGATCTCGCAGCCGCCGAGCGCGGTCAGGATCCCGAGCGTGACCAGCTGCCGGTCCCGGGGCGCCAGCTCGGGCCGGTCGTACATGTCGCCGAACGCCCAGGCGACGATCTGGTGGCCGAGCTCGGGCGACACCTCGCTGAGCGACGCGACGACGCGCTGCCCGCCCTCGCCGTCCACCTTCTCCAGGACCTGCATGCCGTGCTCGAAACGCTCGGAACTGTTCATCGTCGTGCTCCTTCGGTCGGTGCGATGTCCCGATCCTGTCCCGCGAACCGCCCTGTTCAGCCTGCTGAGCATGAGCTTCTATGCTGTCCATGCCTGGGAGGTATGGATGGAGATTCGGCTGCTCGGCTACGTCGTCGCGATCGCCGAGGAGGGGTCGGTCAGCGCGGCGGCGCGTCGGCTGCACCTCACGCAGCCGACGCTCAGCCGCCAGTTGCGCGACCTGGAGCGGGAGCTCGGCACGCGGCTCTTCGAGCGGGAGGGCCGCGGCCTCGTGCCGACCGAGGCGGGCCGGGCGCTGCTGCGCCGGGCCCGCGTTATCCTCGCGGAGTCGGC
>NZ_JBFAOF010001402.1:0-1420 GCF_040675125.1 Spirillospora sp. NPDC049652
GGGTCGGCGGCGAACGCGTCCGACAGCGCCGCCACCACCGCCGCCCCGTCCGCCCGCCGCGTGACGAACCGCATCTCCCCGCTCTCGGCGAGGAAGGCCAGCATCTCGGCGGTGGCGCCGGCGGCCGCGACGGCGGCGAGGGCGCGGGCGAGGCCGTGCCCGTCCGCGCCCAGCCCCAGCACGCGGACGAGCACGTCGGCGTGCCCGTGGGAGACGTGGCTGACCGTCGATCGCTCCATGGTCAGCGGAGCAGGGCCAGCAGGTAGTCGCCGTAGCCGCTGCTGCGCAGCGGCCGGGCCAGGTCGCGGAGCTGCGCGTCGCTGATCAGGCCCGCCCGCCAGGCGGCCTCCTCGACGCAGCCGACCTTGCGGCCGTGGTGCTCGTCCACGTCCCGGACGTACTCGGCGGCGCGGACGATGTCGCCGACCGTGCCGGTGTCCCACCAGGCGGCCCCGGGGTCCATCATCGAGACCCGCAGCCGCCCCTCGCGCAGGTAGTGGTCGTTGACGGCGGTGATCTCCAGCTCGCCGCGCGCGCTGGGCCGCAGCCCGCGGGCGATCTTGACGACGTCGGCGTCGTAGAAGTACAGGCCCGGGACGGCGTAGCGGGACCGCGGCCGGGCGGGCTTCTCCTCGATCGACAGCACCCGGCCCTCGTCGTCGAACTCCACCACGCCGTAGGCGGACGGGTCGGCGACGCGGCGGGCGAAGACGTGCCCGCCGGTGAGCTCGGGCATCGACCGGGCCCAGCGGCCGAAGTCCATGCCGTGGAAAAGGTTGTCGCCGAGGATGAGGGCCGAGGGGCGGCCGTCGAGGAACTCCTCCCCGATCAGGAACGCCTGCGCGATCCCCTCCGGGCGGTCCTGGACGGCGTACTCCAGCCGCAGCCCCCACTGGGAGCCGTCGCCGAGCAGCCGCCGGAACGCGGCCCGGTCCTCCGGGGTCGTGATCACCAGGATCTCCCGGATCCCGGCCGTGACCAGGGTGCAGAGCGGGTAGTAGATCATCGGTTTGTCGAAGACCGGGAGCAGGTGCTTGGACACCGCCCGCGTCACCGGCCGGAGCCGGGCGCCGGTGCCCCCGGCCAGCATCAGCCCGCGGATCGGGGCGTTCTCAGTCATGGTCGGCTCAGTGCGTGTCGAAGGCGTAGAGCTTGTCGTTGCCGGTGCCGATGTGATAGCCGGACCCCCAGTAGACGGTGCCGTCCACGACGGCCGCGCCGCCGACCACCGACCCGCCGCTGGCGAACCGCCAGCGGACGTCGCCGGTCGCCGCGTCCAGCGCGTACATGTTGTCGCCGGTCCCGGCGGCGGAGCCCGCGTAGACCACGCCGTTGGCGGCCGACACGTACCCCATGTCGACACCGCCCTGCGGGTCGGGCGTGCGCCACAGCACGCGGCCGTCGGCGGCGGACAGCGCCG
>NZ_JBFAOF010001403.1:0-1420 GCF_040675125.1 Spirillospora sp. NPDC049652
AACGCGGTCGCCGCGACCGCGGCGAGCACGCAGGCCACCACGATGAGGGACGACATCAGCCGGTAGCGCCAGACGGCCTCGACGAGACTGATCTCAGGGGTCACCGACGGGGCGGGATTCGGTGCGGTCATCGTGCTGGTTCTCATCCTCTGGACTACGGCGGATCCCCGAGCGGATCCCCCGGACGGTCGGGCCACACGGACGGTCGGGCCACGCGGGCCGGGTGGGCGGTGGCCGGTGAAGGGAAGGACACGCGGCCGCCCGCTGCCGATTGTGGAAGGACGGGGGCGGCAGGCGGACGGCCACGTGCGCTCAGCCGCTCCCGGTTCTCGGGACGCGGTGCAGGTAGGACACCGTGCCCCCCGGTTGCGAGGTCTGGGGGTCGGCGGGGCGGCCCGTGGGGCGGTGGTCGAGCGGGCCGGTCCGGGACGGGCCGCCGGGCGCCTGTCCCGGCCCCTGGTGCCGGGTGGTGATGAACTGGTCGACGCGGTGCCGGGCCCGGTCGGCTTCGGCGCGGGCGGCGTCGCGCTCCCCGACCAGCATGTCCACTCGGGCCTGCAGTTCGGTGACGAGGCGGGCCTGCCGGGCCGCCTCCGCCTGCTGCTCGGTGGCGGCCTTCCTGGTCAGGTCGAGGCGCTCGTGGGCCGACCGGGTGGACTCCAGCGCCCGGTCCCGCTGCTGGAGGGCGTCGTTGATCTGCTCCTGGACCACCCGGGCCTGCTGCTCCACCTTGACGCGCGCGATGTGCTCGGCGCGCGCCTGGCCGCGGGCCTCGTCGGCGTCCTGCAGGGCGCGGGCGCGCCCGTTGGCGGCCTCCTCCAGGCGCGCGTGCTGCTGCCGCATCTCGGTGGCCATCATCATGGCCTGGTCGCGGGCGGCCTTCTCCGCCGCCTGCGCCGCGCCGAGGTCGCCGCGCAGCCGGGTGATCTCCTCGATCGCCGCCTGGAGCGACGTGCTCAGTTCGGAGACCTGGTCGGCCAGCTGCGTCTGGTCGCGGCGGGCCGCGCCCAGCGCGGCGCTGGTCTGCTCGGCGGTGCGGCTGAGCTGGTCGAAGCGGTCGCGGAGCCGGTCGTGCTCGGCCGTGACCTCGGTGAGCCGTTCGCGCAGTTCGGCATTGAGCTCCTCGGCCTTGTCGGCCCGGTGCCGCTGCGCGTCCGCGGCGGTCAGCGCCTCGCGGGCCTGGGCGCGGGCGGTCTCGGCCGCGCGGTGGGCCTCCGCCTCGACCGCCGCGGTGTCCGCGCGGACCTGCGCGATCCGCGCCTCGACGCCGGCGACGGTGAGTTCGCCCGCCAGCGCGGCGGCGAGGCGGGCCGCCATGTCCTCCAGGCGGTCCACCAGGTCCCGGGCCGTCGCGACCTGGCCGGTGAGCCCGGGGGCCGCGCTCTCGCGGGCCCGCTGCTGGGCGGCCGCGGTCTCGCAC
>NZ_JBFAOF010001404.1:0-1418 GCF_040675125.1 Spirillospora sp. NPDC049652
CCCTGCGTGCGCAGTTCCCGCAGGTCCATGCCGCGTTCGGCGGCGTTGGCGGCGCGCCGCTCGGCCATCATCCGGCCGCGCAGGAACGCGCCGATGCCGAACAGCCGGATCTCCGTCGCGGGCGACGTGCCGGTCAGCAGCTGGCCGTAGAAGTACTCGCGGCGGTGGTGGTGCTCGGTGTCCCACTCCATGGCCGTCCGGCGGCGGGTCAGCAGGGTCTCCGCGACGAGCGCGGGCAGCGCGGCGGCGAGGACCAGGCCGGTCATCGCCGGGCTGAGCACGAGCAGCGAGCCGAGGAACCCGGTCAGCGACAGCACGCCGCCGAGGACGCCGCCGAGACCGTCCACCAGTTCGGGGACGCGCCGGACGCCGTCCTGCGCGAGCCGGAGCCGGTCCTGGTAGGCGGGGTCCTCGAAGGCGCGGAGGCCGACCTGGCGTTCGGCGGCCGCGAACAGGCGGTTCGTGCCCTCCAGGCTCGCGGCGCGGCCGATCTGGTTGCGGGCGAAGCGGGCGACGGGGGGCAGCGCGGCCAGGGCGTGCCCGGCGGCGGCCAGGCCGAGCGCGAGGCCGCCGACCGGTTCGCTCCCCTGGGTCAGCCGGTCGATCACCAGCTTGGTCAGCCAGGCCGTCACGATCGGCGTGACGGCCGCGGCGACCGTCACGGCCAGGAAGACCGGCACCTCCACGGGCGCGGCCCGGCCGAGCAGGGCGACCGCCTCGGCGGCCGACGTCCGCAGCGCCCGTGCGCCGAACCGCGGCTCATCCTGGTCGTCCGGGCTGGTCATCGCCCGTTTCCGGCCGCCGGGACGGGGAGGGTGTGCAGGGGGAGTTCGTCCATGCGGGCGCCGGTTCCGGCGATGCGGCCGTCCTCGCCGAGGAGGTACAGCGCGGGCGTCCACTGGTTCTGGAAGGCGCGGGCCACGAGCCCGCCCGCCCGGTCGGCCTGGACGACGCGCGCGACGCGCTCCAGCGCGGCGACCGTCTCGGGCTCGTCGCCGCCGAAGACGGCCAGGACGTTCTCACGGCCGAGGGTCCCGGCGCGGTCGAGGAAGCTCGGCAGCAGGTCGTGGCAGCCCTCGCAGTTCGCCGAGAAGAACGCGACGACTCCGGCCGCCGACTCGCGCGAGACCGGTTCGCCGGCGGTGGTCGTCGCGCTGAACTCGGGGACCGCCGCACCGGGCTTGAGGGCGAACAGGTCGCCCGCGCCCGGGGCCGTCCGGACGCCCGCGGCGGCGTCCGCCCGCATCCGGCGGAGAATGCCGAAGGTGAGCATCAGATTCAGCACGGAAAGGACGCCGAAGAGGACGACCGCGGCCACCAGATAAGGCATTGTCAGTTCCTCGGAAAAGAGGTTGATAATTGTACGAACCGATGCCGCCGCGAGACTCGGGCGGCGGCGGACGCCGGGCGGAGCGCGG
>NZ_JBFAOF010001405.1:0-1413 GCF_040675125.1 Spirillospora sp. NPDC049652
GCCGATCTCGCGCGCCGGCGCGAGGCGGCCCTTGAGGCGGCCGAGGCGAGCAGGGCCCGGCAGGGCGTCTCCGGAGCGGGCCTCGCGGCGGCTTCCGGAATGGGGGCCGTCGCCGCGCGCGCGGCCCTCAAATGGCTGGGAACGCCCTATTCGTGGGGCGGAGGCACCGCGGGCGGCCCCAGCTACGGCATCGAGCAGGGGGCCGGCATCCACGGGTTCGACTGCTCGGGCCTCGCGCTGTACGCCTGGAACAAGGCGGGTGTGCGGCTCGACCACTGGACAGGCACCCAGTGGACGTCCGGCCCGCACGTGCCGGTCGGGCGGCTCAGGCCGGGGGACCTGGTCTTCTTCGCCCGGAACACCTCCGACCCGGACACGATCCACCACGTCGGGATCTACATCGGCCGGGGCCGGATGGTGGAGGCCCCCTACACCGGGGCCAGCGTCCGGATCTCCTCGATCCACCGCGGAGACCTCATCGGCGCCACCCGGCCCTCCGGATGACGCCGTGACCACGCGGGGCGGGGACGGCGGGGCCGTCCCCGGCGGTCAGTGACCGCCCAGGTCGGCGAACCGCTTGCGGGAGCGCTCGACCTCGACCTCGGCCTCGACACGGCCGACCCAGTTCGCGCCCTCGACGGACTTGCCGGGCTCGAGGTCCTTGTAGACCTCGAAGAAGTGCTGGATCTCCAGGCGGTCGAACTCCGGCACGTGGTGGATGTCGCGCAGGTGCTCCATGCGCGGGTCGGTCGACGGGACGCAGAGGACCTTGTCGTCGCCGCCGGCCTCGTCGGTCATCCGGAACATGCCGACCGCGCGGCACTTGATCAGGCAACCCGGGAACGTCGGCTCCTGGAGGATGACCAGCGCGTCCAGCGGGTCGCCGTCCTCGCCGAGGGTGTCCTCGATGAAGCCGTAGTCGGCCGGGTACTGCGTCGAGGTGAACAGCATGCGGTCGAGCCGGATGCGGCCCGACTCGTGGTCCACCTCGTACTTGTTCCGGCTGCCCCGCGGAATCTCGATGGTGACGTCGAATTCCAAGATGTCCTCCGCTTCCCGCGTGGTCGCGGTCATAGTCTGTACATGCCGTGGCGGCGAAGGCCGCACGGCCGGGTCTCCCCTGTTCCACGCGCCCGTTCCCTGGCGGGAGGGCGGCGAGGACCGCAGCCCCTTATATCGTGGCGCGCGTCCCCGCGCGCGGGCGAGGACGCAACTATAAGGATGTCGCACGTTGGTGAGTGCTGAGTTGGCGAGGGGCGTCCCGGTCGTGGCACGTGCTCGGACGCTCGCCTTGGGCACGCTGGCCCTGCTCAATGTTTTCGCGGTCACCGCGGCCTTCGCAGTGGTGAAACTCACACCGCCCAGGCACCTGTCGCCGCAGCCCCCGTCGGTCGCCGCGCACGACGCGGTGCC
>NZ_JBFAOF010001406.1:0-1413 GCF_040675125.1 Spirillospora sp. NPDC049652
CGTGACGCGGCCCGCGACGACCAGCGCGGCGGCCTCGGACTCGGCCGCCAGCCGCTGGTTCACGCTCCCGAGGACGTCGCGGAACGCCCGTCCCACCGGGGTCGTCGGGACCAGCGACATTCCCACCTCGTCGCTGACCGCGACCACGTGCGCCGCTGTGTCGCGCCATGCCGAGACCAGTTCCTCGACGCGTCCGACGACGCGGGACGGGTCGTCCCAGGCGTTCGTCTCCTCCATGACCGCAGCCACCCAGGACCCGATGCCGTCCACCAGGAGGGCGCCGGTCGCGGACGTCAGCACCGATGCGAGGTCCGCCGTCTCGACCGTCCGCCACCAGGACGGCCGCCGCTGCCGGTGCGCCTCGATGCGGGCCGTCCACTCGGCATCCGAGGGATCGCCCACCCCGGTGGCCACATAGGTCACGTCCGGATGCGCCATCAGCCGCAACTCCGCCTCGGCCGACTTCCCCGAGCGGGATCCGCCCAGCAGGAGCGTCCGATGGGGGCCGGTGAGCGGACGCGTCCAGAAGCCCAACCGACGGTCAAGTTCAGTAGGCGCGCTGACACGATGGTCTATATGGACGGTTCGGACGTCCGTCGCGTCCGTCACCGCCCCTTCGCGCCGGAGCCGTCCGAGGTGTTCGGGACAGCCGACCAGGTCCAGCAGCACCGCGTCGTAGGCGCTGCCGGCCTGAGGCTCCGGGTTCTGTCCCGGCCCAGCGGAGACGAGAACGCGGTGCCCGGAGGGGACGCGCACATCCCAGCCTCCGGGCACGTCCAGACGCGGACAGTCCTCCAGGGGCACGCCGTCGATCAGCACGCGGGTGGGGGCGAGGGAGACTCCGGCGGCGCGCGCCCGCGCGCACGACGCGCAGCGGCAACCGGGCGCGGGCCAGCCCTCCGGCCCCGCGGTTCCAGGCAGTTCGATCTTCATCCTGCCCACGAGCCTATTGACCGCCGCCAACGGCCGGTCCGGTGGCCGGGCCCGCGGCCGCATCAAGGTCGGTCCGAGGGCCGCCCCGGCCGCCGGACGGGTTACGCTCACCGCTACCGGGCAGGTCGAAGCGGCGGAGGGCAGTGGCGATGGCGTGGAACTGGCAGCTGGAGAAGTCCGGCGGGGACCGGACCGGCGTGGAGGAGACGTTCAGCACCCAGGCCGCCGCCGAGACCTGGCTGGGCGAGCACTGGCGCGAACTCCGCGAGGACGGCGTCGACAAGGTCGTCCTCCTGGACGACGAGGACACCGTCTACACCATGAGCCTCCACGACCCGGAGTGACCCGCTCCCGCGGCCGCCGGCCCCGGCCCGCCGGCGCACGCGGAACGCGCGGATGACCCGGTCCCCCGCGCGCCGCCGCGGCCCCGGTGGAACCGGCGGCGGCGCGCGAGGACCCGCCGGGCGGGGGACCGGGGAG
>NZ_JBFAOF010001407.1:0-1408 GCF_040675125.1 Spirillospora sp. NPDC049652
GTCCCGGTCTCGGTCGTGCTCATGCCCGCTCCCGCCGCATCCGCCGGATGTTGAACAGCATCGCCGGGACGACCAGCAGGAACAGCAGCACCGCGATCGCGCTGCCCTTCCCCGGGTCGTTCCCGCCGCCGAACGACTCGACCCACATCTGCAGCGCGAGCACGCTGGCGTGCGGATCGCCGCCGCCGATGATGAAGACCAGGTCGAAGACCTTCAGCACGTTGATGACCATGGTGACCAGCACGACCGTGAGCACCGGCGCGAGCAGCGGGATCGTCACCCGCCGGAACACCTGCCACTCGGTCGCGCCGTCCACCCGCGCCGCCTCCAGCGCGTCCCGCGGGATCGCCGCGAGCCCGGCCGCGATGAGCACCATCGCGAACCCCGACCACACCCACAGGTACGACCCGATGATCGCCGGGGTGATGAGGGTGTTGCCGAGCCACTGCGCGCCGCCGTAGGACGCGGTGAAGTTCGACTTGGGCAGCCGCAGCGTCACCGGCCCGTCGCCCTTCACCTTCTTCATGGTGAAGGTGCCGTCGTCGCCGGTGGTCGCCTTGCCGACGACCTTGCCGTCCCGGACGGCCTCGACCTTGATCCGCGGCAGCCCGGACTCGCCCGGGTTCGGCTGGTTCGGCGTGCCGCCGCCGCCCTTGGTGAAGTCGAACCAGACCGTGCCGGTCAGCTCGCCCGGCTTGGCCGCCGGCGGCTGGGCGGCCGCGACCGGCTTGGCGGGCAGGTCCTCCGGCTTGATCCGCAGCAGCGGCAGCAGCGCGGTCTGCCCGGCCGTGTACTGCTTCGCGCTGACGATCGTGCCGTCGGGCTGCTGGGTGCCGGTGGCGTCCTTGCCGGTGCGCGGTCCGGCGCCGGGGTAGCCCGCGCCGGGCTCGAAGGTGTCGTGGACCGCGACGACCGCCGCGTTCGCCACGCCCATCTTCGGGTCCTGCTCGTACACCAGCCGGAAGATCACGCCGGAGGCGAGGAAGGACACCGCCATCGGCATGAACACCACCATCTTGAAGGCGGTGGACCAGCGGATCCGCTCGGTGAGCACCGCGAAGACCAGCCCGATCGCAGTGACCAGCGTCGGCGCGACGACCACCCAGATCGCGGTGTTGCGGACGGTCACGAGGTTGTCGTGCCCCTGGAAGATGCCGGTGTAGTTGTCGACGCCGGTGAAGGAGTGGCCGTCCGCGCCGAAGAAGCTGCGCACGACCGAGAAGACGATCGGGTACATCACGAGGAACCCGAGCAGCAGCAGGGCGGGGAGCAGGAAGCCGAGCGCCAGCCACGACGGCGGCGCGATCCCGCGGGCGCGCTTCGTCCTGGCGGGAGCGGGTGCGGGGGCCGCCGGGCCGCCGGCCTCCGCGGGCGGCGCCGCGTCCGGTCCGGAGCCCTCCGTCCCGGG
>NZ_JBFAOF010001408.1:0-1408 GCF_040675125.1 Spirillospora sp. NPDC049652
GCGACGTGCGCGAACAGCGTCGGGCCGGGCGCGCCGCCGAGCAGCACCGGCACCGGGCCGGCGGGCTTCGGCCATGACCAGCTCGGTTCGAAGGACGCATACTCGCCCCGGAAGGCGGCCTCGTCCTTCGTCCACAGCTCGCGCATCGCCAGCATGTTCTCCCGCACGCGCGCGCGCCGGGTCGTCCAGTCCACCCCGTGGTCGGCGGCCTCCTCGCGGTTCCAGCCGTAGCCGACGCCGAGGACGACGCGTCCGCCCGAGAGCCGGTCGAGCGTGGCGACGGCCTTCGCGGTGACCAGCGGGTCCCGCTGGGCGGCGAGCAGGATGCCCGTGCCGAGGGCGATCGTGCTGGTCAGCACGGCCGCGGCGGCGAGCGCGACGAGCGGGTCGGGCGTGCGGGCGTACGCGTCCGGGAGGGTGTCGTCCCCGGTCGGCGGCGGGGTCGTCCGGGCCACCGGGATGTGGGTGTGCTCGGGCAGGTAGAGCGAGGCGAAGCCGCGCTCCTCGGCGGCGGCGGCCAGCTCGTGCGGCGGCATCGTGCGGTCGGTGGCGAACATCGTGATCCCGAGGCGCATCGGGCTCCCCTCCTCTGCGGTGGCCGCACCCGGCGCGGGTGCCGGGCGCGCCGGCGCGACGCTCGTCACACTGTATCCACAACCAAGCGATTGCTCGGCTTCCGTTCATTGATGTAGCGTGCGCTTGTTCGGTTTATCCGAGGAGGCCAGGCCGATGCCGTTCGCAGAGCTGGGCGACGTGCGGGTGTTCTTCACCGACGACCCGCCCGCGGGCCGGGAGCCGCGCGCCACGCTGCTGCTCGTGCACGGCTACGGCGCCGACTCCGACGACTGGATCTTCCACCTGCCCGGCTTCGGCGGCCGGTACCGGGTCATCGCGCCGGACCTGCGCGGCCACGGCCTGTCGTCCGCGCCCGAGACCGGGTACGCCCCGCGGGACCTCGCCGCCGACCTGGTCCGCCTGCTCGACCTGCTCGGCGTCGCCGAACCGGTCGTCGCGATCGGCCACTCCCTCGGCGCGATGGTCGTCAGCGCCCTCGCCGTCGAGCACCCGGACCGCGTCCGCGCCCTGGTCTGCGTGGACCCGGCCTACGGCCAGCCCGCCGAGATCGCCGCCGCCTTCCCCGCGATGTACGAGGGGCTGCGCTCGGACGACCCGTACCCGACCGCGCTGGCGAACGAGGAGTGGTGCCACACCCCCGCCTCGCCGCCCTGGCTGCTCGCCTGGCACCGCCGCAAGATCCTCGCCACCGCGCCGCGCGCGCTCGCCGAGGCGTTCCCCGCCATGTACGAGGGGGACGCGGCGTTCGGCCTGCGCCCGCAGGGCGACGCCTACCTCGCCCGGCGCGCCTGCCCCGTGCTGTCGTGCTGGTCGGCCGCGCAGGCCGCCTCCG
>NZ_JBFAOF010001409.1:0-1405 GCF_040675125.1 Spirillospora sp. NPDC049652
GCGCCGGCGCGCTCGGGGGCGAGCGTGACCAGCTTGACCAGGCCCGTCTCCAGCAGCGTCGCGATCTTCTCGGGCGCGGGCGGGAACATCGCGGGCGCGTACCGGCCGTCCGCGAGCCGGAGCAGGCGCTGGAGCCGCGGGAACGCGACGAACAGGTCGGCGAGCATGTTCGGCCGCTGGCTGCCCTGCCCGGGGTAGAGGAAGGCGACCTTACCGGTCGCGCCCGCCTTGGCCGGCGCGACGAACACGCCCGGCGCGGCCCGGAACTCGCGGGCCGCCTCCAGCTTCGCGCGCAGGTCGTCCAGGCCGGACGCCACGATCGCCACCTGGACGCGCGCGGGGTCCGGCTCGGCGGCGGTCCGGGCCAGGTCGCGGAGGCGGGCGCCGGGGACGGCCGCCAGCGCGGCGAGCCGCTCGATCCCGGCACGGGCGGCGTCCCGGTCCGCGCCCCGGACGAGCAGGAGCTCGGCGGGCCAGGCCGCGAGGCCGGACACCGGCTCGGGCGCGCCGTCGTACCCGGCGAGGACGGCGTGGAAGTTCGATCCGCCGAACCCGAACCCGGACAGGCCGGCGAACCGCTCGCCGGGCGCGGCGGCCCACGGACGGGCCGTCCGGCCGAACGCGAACGGGCTGGTCGCCCGGTCCCACGCCCGGTTCGGCTCGGTGAGGTGCAGGGTCCCGGGCAGCACGCCGGTGTGCAGCGCGTAGGCGGTCTTGATGAGCCCGGCGAGCCCGGCGGCGCACTTGGTGTGCCCGATCTGGGACTTGACCGAGCCGAGCGTGACGCTGCCCGGCGCGGCCCCGGCCTCGGTGAACGTCTCGGTGAGGGTGGCCAGCTCGGTCCGGTCGCCGACCTCGGTGCCGGTGCCGTGCGCCTCGACCAGCCCGATCCGCGCGGGGTGCACCCCGGCGCGCTCGTAGGCGCGCTCCAGCGCGAGCCGCTGCCCCTGGACGCGCGGCGCGGTCAGGCCGAGCGAGCGGCCGTCGGACGACCCGGCGACGGCCTTGACCACGGCGTAGATCCGGTCGCCGTCGCGTTCGGCGTCCGCGAGCCGCTTGAGGACGACGCACGCGACGCCCTCGCCGAGCGCGATGCCGTCGGCGGACGCGTCGAAGGTGGCGCAGCGGCCCTTGCGGGAGAGCGCGTGGACGGACGAGAACAGCAGGTAGTCGTAGATGCCGTTGTGCAGGTCCGCGCCGCCGCACAGCACCATGTCGGCGGCGCCGGTCGACAGCTCCTTGCAGGCGGCGTCGAGCGCGGCGAGGGACGCGGCGCACGCGGCGTCCACGGTGAGGTTCGCGCCGCCGAGGTCGAGCCATGTTTTCTGGGAACCACACAGGGACGCGAACATTTCTTGCAGCGATCAGTTTGAACGTTCAGTGTGTTCAAGCCACTCGGCCTATT
>NZ_JBFAOF010001410.1:0-1403 GCF_040675125.1 Spirillospora sp. NPDC049652
CGGGAAGTGCCCCGCGCCCTCGATGAGCTTCCAGCGATAGGGAGCGGTGACGCCCCTGGAGTACGGCCGCCGCGTCGGCGGGCCCGCCCTGCGCGAGCTGACCTTCCACCAGCGCGCCGCGCTGCTCAAGGCCCTGGCGTCCCACCTGCGCGAGCACCGCGAGGAGCTGTACGCGCTGTCGGCCCGGACGGGCGCGACGCTCGGCGACTCCAAGTTCGACGTGGACGGCGGCTTCGGCACCCTGTTCGCCTACTCCAGCAAGGGCCGACGGGAGATGCCCAACGACACCGTCTACGTCGAGGGAGCGGTCGAGCCGCTCGGCAAGGGCGGGACGTTCGTCGCCCAGCACCTCTGCACGCCGCTGCACGGCGTCGCCGTCCAGATCAACGCGTTCAACTTCCCGGTGTGGGGGCCGCTGGAGAAGCTCGCGCCCGCGCTCCTCGCCGGCATGCCGAGCCTGATCAAGCCCGCCGAGCAGACCGCCTTCCTGACCGCGCGGCTGGTGGAGCTGATCGTCGCGTCGGGGATCCTGCCCGAGGGGTCGGTCCAGCTGCTCACCGGTGAGGCGGGCGACCTGCTCGACCACGTCACCGAGCAGGACGTGGTCGCCTTCACCGGATCCGCCGACACCGCCGCCCGGCTGCGCGCGCACCCGGCGGTCGTCCGGCACTCGGTGCGGTTCAACGCCGAGGCCGACTCGCTGAACTGCTCGGTCCTCGGCCCCGACGCCGCGCCCGGCACGCCCGAGTTCGACCTGTACGTCAAGCAGCTGGTCGCCGAGATGACCGTGAAGGCCGGCCAGAAGTGCACGGCGATCCGCCGCGCGCTGGTCCCCGCCGACCGGCTGGAGGACGTCGCGGAGGCCGTCCGGGCGCGGCTGGCCAAGGTCACCGTCGGCAACCCGGCCAACCCCGACGTCCGGATGGGCGCGCTCGCCACGCTGGAGCAGCGCGAGGAGGTCCGCCGCTCCCTGAAGGGCCTGCTGGACGCGGGGACGATCCTGTTCGGCGACCCCGCCCGCGTGGACGTCGTGGACGCCGACGCCGAGCGCGGCGCGTTCCTGTCCCCGGTCCTGCTGCGCGCCGACGACCCCGGCCGGGCCGAGCCGCACGAGATCGAGGCGTTCGGCCCGGTCTCCACGCTCATCCCGTACCGGGACGCCGAGCACGCGGTCGAGCTGGCCGCCCGCGGCCGGGGCAGCCTCGCCGGGTCGGTCGTGTCGGCCGACGCGGACTTCGTCCGGACGGTCGTCCTCGGCGCCGCGCCCTGGCACGGACGCCTGCTGGTGCTGAACGGCACGGACGCCAAGGAGTCCACCGGGCACGGCTCGCCGCTGCCGATGCTCGTCCACGGCGGCCCCGGCCGAGCCGGTGGCGGCGAGGAGATGGGCGGCGTGCGCGGCG
>NZ_JBFAOF010001411.1:0-1401 GCF_040675125.1 Spirillospora sp. NPDC049652
CCTGGAGGGACGCGGCGAGCGGCGCGTCCCGCAGGTCCTCGCGCATCTGGACCCGGTCGGCGGTGACGTCGCCCAGGCCGGCGCGGGACTTCATCGCGTCGACGACGGGTCCGGTCCGGGCGTCCTGGACCGACAGCCACCACTCGCCCGGGTTGGCCGCGTCGTCCCGGGTGTAGCCCGCGGCCTGCCATCTGTCGGCGAGTGTCCGCAGGTCGACGAGGGTGCCGTCGGTGCCCGCCTCCAGGCCCGGCAGCGCCCGGGCGATCCCGATGACGCGGATCGTCTGCCGCCCCTGGATGAGGTTGAGTTCCAGGGAGTCGCCGACCTTGGCGTGCGACCGGTCGGCGAGGGACCGGCTGATCACACCGGGGACGATCGGGGGCGGCTGCCGGAAGCCGGCGTCGTTGTCGTGCGACGGGCCGTCGTTGTGCTGGAGGAACATCGACACCCGGGCGGTGGGCGCGCTCGGCGGCAGGCCCTCCAGCACGGTCGCCGGGATCAGCGAGGTCAGGAGCACACCGGACCGCTGCGGCGCCGTCACCGTCGACTCCTTGGCGCCGGGTCCGGTGCCGCCGTCCCACCACTGCTGCCAGGTCGCGCCCGGCGGCAGCTTGGCGGAACCGCCGCCCGGGCCCTCGCCGCGCACGTCGACCACCTCTAGGGTGAGCGGTCCGTGGTTGGGGTTCTCGCTTTCCAGCCAGCGCATGCCGCGCACCGACAGCGGATAGGAGAGGGAGCCCTGCGGGCCCGCGAGAGAGCCGACGTCCACCGAGAGGCTCTGCGTTTTGCCGTTGGCCTTGAGGCCGTCCAGATCGACCGGGTAGCTGACGCCTCGCGCGTCCGTGAGGACCACGGTGATCCCGAAGGCGGGCGCGTTCGGCTCCCAGGGGCCGTAGAAGCCTTCGGACCCGAGGGACGGCGGCGGGCCGTTCGATGTCAGCCTCAGGTCCAGGGCCAGTTTCGCCGGGCGTCCGGGCAGGGCCATCAGGTGCGGCGCGGGACGGGCGGCGGTGAGCGCGCCGAGCTTGAGGGACTTGGCAAGGTCCGGCCGGACGCGCAGCGCCTTGGGCAGGAGACCGGTGTCGGCGGCGAGCAGGAAGCCGTCGGCGTTGCCGTAGGTCGCGCCCTGCCGCGCCACGGGGACGGCCTCCCTGACCCCCGGCAGGGACGCGTAGCGTGCGCCGCGTCCGAGGGGCCCGAGCGTGACGTCGCCGGACGGTTCGCTGACGCGCACGTCGGCGGCGGCGCGGAAGTCGGCCTGGTCCTTCTGGGAGAGCCGCCAGGTGCTCATCGTCGTCGCCGACAGCACCCCGACGGCCATCGCGAGGACGAGCAGCAGGGCGGGCCCGGCGTAGCGGAGCGGGCGGCGGGTCGAACGCGACCACGAGCCGCCGATCTGCG
>NZ_JBFAOF010001412.1:0-1396 GCF_040675125.1 Spirillospora sp. NPDC049652
GCCGCATGCCCGGCCGCGCCTACCTGGTCGCCGGGGGCCTCGCCGTCCTCGGCGCCGTCGCCGTCGGCCACGGCGTCCGCTCCCCCGCCGAGGCCGAGCGCTACCGCGACTTCGGCGGCCCGCGCGCGCTGTGGAGCATCCCGGACGGCACCGAGTTGCCCGCCGCCGTCCCCGAGCGCGTCGAGATCCCGGCCGCGGGCGTCCGCGCGGCCGTGATGCCGGTCGGCCAGAACCGCGACGGGACCGTCGAGGTGCCTCCGTTCGACGCCGCCGGCCGCGTCGGCTGGTACCGGGGCGGCCCGCCGCCGGGAGCGCGCGGCTCGTCCGTCCTGCTCGGCCACTACGACGACCGGAGCGGACCCGCCGCCTTCTACCGGCTGCACACGGTGCGGCCGGGCGCGGTCGTGAAGGTCGCGCGCTCCGACGGCCGGACGGCGCTGTTCCGCGTGGACGCCGTCGAGCAAGTCCCCAAATGGGGCTTTCCCGGCAGTCGCGTGTACGGGGACGTCCGGTACGCCGGACTCCGGCTGATCACCTGCGGCGGCCGGTACGACCGCGACGAGCACTCCTACCGGGACAACCTCATCGTCTACGCGCACCTCACCGGCTCGGCCTGACTACTTTGAGGGACGCCGGGAGGCTCACGCGCCGGGGAGCATCCGGAGCAGGTCCCACTCGTTCTCGGCGACGCGCCGGCCGAGCGCCGCCAGCTCCACCGAACGCTCGGCGCCGCCGCGATGCCGCTCGGCCTGGACGGCGCAGAGGATGCCCCAGCGGGCGGTGCCGAACATCTCCCACCAGCGCAGCGCGTCCCGGTCCACCGGGCCGCCGCCCGCGCGCTCGTACCCGGCCACCAGATCGTCGTAGCCGCCGAAGCCGCCCACCGGAGCGTCCGCCCCGAACCGCCACGCCCGCACGCACAGCCAGCCGAGGTCCTCCAGCGGATCGCCGAGGTGCGCCAGCTCCCAGTCCAGGACGGCGCGCACCCCGTCCGGCCCGATGATCAGGTTCCCGTTGCGGAAGTCGCCGTGCACGACCACCGGCAGACGCGCCGGAGGACGGTTGCGGTCGAGCCAGCGCAGCGCGAACTCCAGCGCCGGGTAGGGCTCGGGCATCGCGGCGAGGATCTCCCGCCACAGCGTGAGCTGGTCGCCCGCCTCCAGTGCGCCGACCTCGGCCGGCGGAATCCGGTGGACGGCGGCGAGGATCTCCCCGCACCGCGCCGCGAGCCGGGGCCGGACGTCCGCCAGCGCCGGGTCGCGCAGGATCCGGCGCGGAATCGTCTCGCCCTCGATCCGCTCCATCACGACGATCCCCTGGCCGGCGGCGTCCTGGTCGAGGCCTTCGGGTGGCCCGCGATCTTCCTGGTCAACCTGCCCGTCGGCGTGGTCCTTCT
>NZ_JBFAOF010001413.1:0-1391 GCF_040675125.1 Spirillospora sp. NPDC049652
GTGGGCGACACGGTCTACGCGACCGGCAACTTCAGCAAGGCCCGGCCGCCGGGCACCAAGCCGGGCAACGCCAAGGAGGTCTCCCGGCAGAACCTTCTGGCGTTCAGCCTCAGCACCGGGAACCTCGTCACCTCGTTCAACCACCGGTTGAACGGCCAGGGCCTGCGGGTCGTGGCGTCGCCGGACGGTAAGCGCGTGTACGTCGGCGGCGAGTTCACGACTGTGGACGGCAAGGCGCACACCCGGCTCGCCGCGTTCGACACCAAGACCGGCAAGCTCGTCGACGCGTTCACTCCCGTGGTGTCGAACAAGGTCCGCGCGATCGCAGCCACGAACAGCACGGTGTACTTCGGCGGGAACTTCTTCAGCGTCAACGGCAAGGCACGCACCCGGCTCGCCGCGGTGCGGGCCACGGACGGCACGAACCTCGACACCTGGCGTCCGACCGCGGACGACGACGAGGTGTACGCGCTCGCGCTCGGCCCGGGCGGCAAGACGGTGCTGGTGGGAGGGCGCTTCCAGATGCTCGACGGCCAGGCGCGGGTCGGTGTCGGCGCGGTCGACGCGTCCAACGGCGCGCTCGCCCCGTGGAGCAGCCGTCCGATCCCGTCCCGGCAGGGCACGAACTTCTCGTACGTGACCGACCTGCAGGTGCAGGGCGACACGGTCTTCGGCGCGGCGGACGGCGAGGGCGGCCACTGGTTCGACGGCCGGTTCGCGGCCAAGGCCACGGGCGGTGACCTGGTCTGGCTGGACAACTGCTACGGCGCGACCTATTCGATGCTCCCACTGGGCAAGGCCGTGTACAGCGTCTCGCACGCGCACGACTGCTCGTCGCTCGGCGCGTTCAGAGACACCTCGCCGGTGACGTGGCACCGGACGCTCGCCGAGACGGCGGCCCCGGTGGGGCGGGACCAGAGCGAGCCGGGGAGCAACAGCAACTACCGCCAGCAGCCCGTCCCGGGGCTTCTGCACTGGTTCCCGACGCTGGCGCCCGGCTTGTTCACCAAGCAGTACCAGGCCGCGTGGGCGATCACCGGGAACTCCAACGTCATCGCGCTCGGCGGCGAGTTCCCGAGCGTGAACGGCAAGGCGCAGCAGGGCCTGGTCCGGTTCGCTCTGCGGGCCAAGGCTCCGAACAAGACCGGGCCGCGGAGCATCGACGCGCCGCGCGCGACGGTGTCGGGCGGCAAGGTCACGCTGCGCTGGACGGCGTCCTGGGACATGGACAACGCGAGCCTCACCTACGAGATCCTGCGCGACAAGGGCACCAAGCCGATCGGCAAGCTCACTCGCACGTCCACGTTCTGGAACACGCCGTCGCTGAGCTTCACCGACTCGTCCGCCCCGAAGGGCAAGCACACCTACAAGATCCGGGTGAAGGACGCGCT
>NZ_JBFAOF010001414.1:0-1390 GCF_040675125.1 Spirillospora sp. NPDC049652
GGCGGGGCGGCGCGGCGTCCTGGAGCCGCTGCTGCCGGACGGCGCGCGCGTGTACCCCGCCGAGGACCCGGCGTTCACCGCGAAGCTGGAGGCCGCGCGGCACATCTGGATGTCGCTGCGCGGACCGGCGGCGCTGAAGTTCTTCTGGGAGGAGTTCGCCGTCCCGCTCGGGCACGCGATGTTCCCGGGGATGGAGCGCGCGGTCGACCGGTTCCGTCCCGACGTCGTGGTCGCAGACCAGCAGGTTCTCGCCGCGCCCGTGGTGGCGCGGCTGCGCGGCGTGCCGTGGGCGACGTCGGCGACGACGTCCTCGGAGTTCACCCGGCCGCTCGCCGGGATGCCGCTGGTGGAGGAGTGGGTCCGGGACCGGATCGGCGGCTTCCAGGCCGACCACGGCATCGAGGACCTGATCGACCTGCGCTTCTCCGACCACCTCACGCTGGTGTTCTCCACCGGCGCGCTGGTCGGGGACGTGTCGTTCTTCCCCGACCACATCGCCTTCGTCGGCCCGGCGCTCGGCGGGCGGCCCGAGCAGGACGGGTTCCCCTTCGACTGGCTCGACCCGGCGGGCGAGGACGCGCGCCCGGCGGTGCTGGTGTCGCTCGGCACCGTCTCCGGCCCGGCCGGGGAGCGGTTCTTCCGGGTCGCGGCCGAGACGCTCGCGGAGATGGACGTCCAGGCGGTGTTCGCCATGCCGTCCGGCGCGAGCGAGTGCGAGGGATTCGCCCTCCCCGACAACGTGCTCGTCCGGGAGAGCGTCCCGCAGCTCGCGCTGCTGCCCAGACTGTCGGCGGTGGTCACGCACGGCGGGCACAACACCGTCTGCGAGGCGCTCGCGCACGGCCTTCCGCTGGTCGTCGCCCCGATCCGCGATGACCAGCCGGTCATCGCCCGGCAGGTGGAGGCGGCCGGAGCGGGCCGGATGGTGCGGTTCGCCCGGATCCGCGCGGACGAGCTGCGGACGGCGCTGACCGGCGTGCTCACCGACCCGGCGTACCGGGAGGCAGCCGCGCGGATCCGCGACTCGTTCGACGCCGCCGGGGGCGCCGCCCGCGCCGCCGACCTGCTGGAGAAGCTGACGTGAGCCGGCTCCCGGCCCTGCTGCCGATGGTGCTCCCGGCAGTGCTCTCCGCCGCGACGCCCGCCTTCCCGGTGCTGGTGGCGGCCGTCGTGACGGGGCGGGCCCTCGGGCTGCGACGGCGGATGCGCTCGATCGCGCCGCTGCCCGGGACGGGCCCGGGGCCCGGACCCGGCCCGAAGACCGGTCCGAGGCCGGGCGAGGGCCTCGGGGCTTTCGCCGTCCCGTCCGGGGCGGACGGGGAGGGCGGGTACGGGTTCGTCACGGGGGAGCGGGTCATGCTGTCCGGACCGGTCCGGCGGGCGGCGGCCG
>NZ_JBFAOF010001415.1:0-1390 GCF_040675125.1 Spirillospora sp. NPDC049652
GGCCGTCCGGTCAGCCGTTCACCGTCCAGCGCGGCCTGCAGCAGGACCGCCGCGGCGGCCCGGTCGACGACCTTCCGCCGCGCCTGCCCGTGGACACCGCCGGCGCGTAGACCGCTCTCGGCCGTCACCGTGGTGAGCCGTTCGTCGTACAACCGGACCGCCCCGGGGGGTAGACGGTCCGCCAGCATCGCGGCGAACCTGCGGGCGGACGCCGCCGCCGGGCCCTCACGGCCCGACAGCGACGTCGGCAGTCCCACGATGACCTCGATCGCCTCGTTCTCCTCGACCAGCCGCACCAGCCGGTCGACGTCCCCCTTGCCCGCCTTCACGGTCTCCAGGGGGGAGGCGAGGACGCCGCCCGGGTCGCAGCGGGCGACGCCGATCCGGACGCTGCCCACGTCGACTCCCAGTCGGACTCCGATCCTCATGCGGCCCCTACGGCTCGTTCGACGGCGGCCAGCGCCTCACCGATCTTCCCGGCGTCCGCGCCTCCGCCCTGGGCGAGGTCGTCCTTGCCGCCGCCGCCCCCGCCGAGGGTCTTGGCGGCGAGGCCGACCAGCTGCCCGGCCTTCAGGCCGCGCTCGCGGGCGCCCTCGGTGAGGGCGATCACGACGACCGGCCGGTCCTTGGGCGCGCCCGCGACCATCACCACGGCCGGACGGCCCTGGAGCCGGCCGCGCACGTCCACGGCGAGCTTGCGCAGGTCGTCGGCGCCGGTGCCGTCCGGGGCGCGGTGCCCCACGAAGGCGATCCCGTTGACGTCCGCGGCCGCCTCGGCGAGGCCGGCCGCCGCCTGCAGCACCTGCTGGGCGCGGACCCTCTCCAGCTCCTTCTCGGCGTCGCGCAGCCGGGCGACGATGCCGGAGATCCGCTCGGGCAGCTCCTCCTTGCGCGTCTTCATCTGCTCGGAGAGCTGGTTGACCAGCACGCTCTCGCGCGCCAGGAAGCGGAACGCGTCGATGCCGACCAGCGCCTCGACCCGGCGCACGCCGGCGCCGATGGACGACTCGCCGAGCACCTTCACCAGGCCGAGCTGCCCGGACCGCGCGACGTGGGTGCCGCCGCACAGCTCGCGGGAGTAGTCGCCGATCTCCACGACCCGGACCTCGTCGCCGTACTTCTCGCCGAACAGGGCGAGCGCGCCCATGGCGCGGGCCTCGTCGATCGAGGTGTGGAAGGCGCGGACGTCCAGGTCGTTGATCAGGACCTCGTTGACCTCGTCCTCGACGTCGCGCAGGACGCTCACCGGGACGGCGCCCGAGGCGGTGAAGTCGAACCGGAACCGGCCGGGCGAGTTCTCCGAGCCCGCCTGCGCGGCGGACTCGCCGAGCGCGCGGCGGAAGCCGGCGTGCACCAGGTGGGTCGCCGAGTGCGAGCGGGAGATCGCGTG
>NZ_JBFAOF010001416.1:0-1390 GCF_040675125.1 Spirillospora sp. NPDC049652
GTGCCGAGCAGCAGCACCGCCGCCGCGCCGCCCGCCGTCAGGGCCCGCTGCGGGGCCCGCGCGGGCAGCGGCCCGCCGCGCGCGGCGGTGATCGCGGCCAGCGCGCCGAGCAGGATCCCGGCCACACCGGGGAGCGCGTTGTTGGGGAACGGCAGCGGCTGCAGCGCGCTCACCTGGTAGGAGATCAGGATGACGCCGACCAGCAGCCCGCCGAGGGCCGCGCCGACGTCGATCCGCCAGACCGCGCCGCCGTGCCCGGCCCGCCGCAGCGGGGCACGGGACGCCACGGCCAGCAGCCACGCGGCGAGCACCTGCCCGACGACCACGACCGGGACGACCTCGATGCCGTTGACCGCGTAGGTCCCGGCGACCGCGGCCGCGCCGACGCCGAGCAGCGTCCCGCCGAGCACCGCGACGCCGCCCGGCACCGCGCGCACGGCCAGCCCGGACGCCAGGAACGCCAGCGCCAGCCCCTGCCCGACCACCACGATCACGTGCGCCATGGTCAGCGACCGCCAGCCGGACGAGGCGACGAACGCGGGGCTGGACAGCACCAGCACCTGCAGCGCCATGAACGGCCCGAACGCCGCCGCGCCCAGGGCGTCGCGCCAGGAGATCCCGGGGGCCTCGACCGCGCCGGACGCCAGCTCGCGGTACAGCGCGAGCGCGCCGAGCGCCACGAACACCAGGCAGACCAGCCACGGCCCGATCCCGGACCGCCACACCGGGTCCCACGTCGCGAACGCGACCCGGACGGCGGTGTCGACCGACAGGCCCGCGACGGCCGCGGTGGCGAACCCGACGCCCGACAGCCCGCGCGCGCCCTCGTACAGGGCGGTGACGGCGAGCGCCCCAACCGCGACGCCGACCAGCGCCAGCCAGGTCTGCGGGGTGAGGGCCTGGGCGAGCAGCCGCACCAGCAGCAGCGCCCCGACGCCGGTCGCCAGCAGCCCGCTCGGCCCGGCCGCGCGCCGCACCAGCGGCGCGAGGAACCCGGCGAGGAAGATCGCCAGCACGACGGGCGCGGCCACGGCCGTGCCCGCCTCGTCGGCGAAGTGGTCGAGCTGGGGCAGCGCGAACCGGAAGGTCTGCGCGAGGACGGCGGTGGTGACGGCGATCAGCGCGAGCCTCGCCGGCCCCTGCGGGACCATGGACGGCCCGCGCGCGGAGCCTCCGGCGCGGTGCCCTGCGGTGCTGCCTGCGTTGGTCGAGGCGTCTGTACTGGCCAATGGAACAGATGCTCCCGGGGACGAGCTGGGTACGGGCGGACGGGGCGCGGGAGGGACGCGTTCCGCGGCCTGCGGCGCGAGCTCGCACACGGCCCGCGTGCGGGCTCGCACACGGTCGGCGCGCGGGCTCGTGGGCGGCCGTCGCGCGCGGGCTTCCGCCC
>NZ_JBFAOF010001417.1:0-1384 GCF_040675125.1 Spirillospora sp. NPDC049652
GCCCCGCGGCCGCCGCCACCTGCGCGATCCCGCGTCCCATGATCCCGGTGCCGACCACCCGGACCGTCGTCGCCCGCTCCGCCCAGTGCTCCACCAGCGGCCTCCTCGGCTCGTTCTAGAACGAAACTCTAGACTCCCGTTGGACGGAACGGCCTCCGCCGGCCCGTCCGCCTGCGGCATACCCTGCCAAGAGTCCGATGCGTTCGTCTCGTCCCCCCGCCGTCGCCCCGCCGTCCCGTCGCCCCGCCCGCCCCGTCACGCCGCTGTCCCGAGGAGCCGTCCATGCGCGAAGTCGTGATCTGCGAACCCCTGCGGACCCCGATCGGCCGCTTCGGCGGCGCCCTCAAGGCGGTCGCCCCGGCCGACCTCGCCGCCACGGTCATCCGCGCGCTGCTCGACCGCACCGGCCTGCCCGGCGACGCCGTGGACGAGGTGGTCCTCGGCTGGTGCAACCCCAACGCCGACGCCCCCGCCATCGGCCGCGTCGCCGCCCTCGACGCGGGCCTGCCGATCACCGTCGGCGGCAGCCAGGTGGACCGGCGCTGCGGATCGGGCCTCCAGGCCGTCCTGGACGCGGCGATGCAGATCCAGACCGGCGTCGCGGACGTGGCCATCGCGGGCGGGGTCGAGTCGATGAGCAACGCGCCGTTCTACACCACGTCCGCGCGGTGGGGCGTGCGCACACCGTCCCTGGAACTCCACGACGCCCTCGCCCGCGGCCGGACGACCGCGGGCGGCGTGAACCACCCGGTTCCGGGCGGGATGCTGGAGACGGCCGAGAACCTGCGCCGCGAGTACAAGATCGGCCGTGAGGAGCAGGACGAGCTGGCCGTCCGCTCCCACCAGCGTGCGGTCGCCGCCCAGCGGGAGGGCCGGTTCGCGGACGAGATCGTCCCGGTCACCGTCCGCTCCCGCAAGGGCGACACCGTCGTGGACACCGACGAGCACCCGCGCGCGGACACCACCGTCGATGGACTCGCCAAGCTCCGGCCCGTCCTCGGCAAGTCCGACCCGGACGCGACCGTCACCGCCGGGAACGCCTCCGGCCAGAACGACGCGGCCGCCGCGTGCGTGGTCACGACCCCCGAGCGCGCCGCCGAGCTGGGCCTGCGTCCGCTCGTCCGGCTCGTCTCGTGGGCGCGCGCGGGCGTCCCGCCACGGACGATGGGCATCGGGCCCGTCCCGGCGACCGCCAAGGCCCTGGAGCGCGCGAACCTCACCCTCGCCGACCTCGACCTGATCGAGCTCAACGAGGCGTTCGCGGCCCAGGTCCTCGCCGTCACCCGCGAATGGGGCTTCGCCGCCGCCGACTGGGAGCGCACCAACGTCAACGGCTCCGGCATCTCCCTCGGCCACCCCGTCGGCGCGACCGGCGCCCGCATCC
>NZ_JBFAOF010001418.1:0-1381 GCF_040675125.1 Spirillospora sp. NPDC049652
CCGCGGCCGCGGTGGTGTCCGCGGCCGCGGGCGACGACTCCCGCCCATGCGGCGTCTGGTCCCCGGAGGGCGTCCCGGCCTCGCCGGGCGCCGTGTCCTTCGGAGCCGTCATGGGGGAACCGTCCTAGCTCTTGAAGGCCTTCGCGGCCTCGGACTCCAGCTTGTCCTGGGCGCCCTTGACGTCGGACGGCTTCTGCAGGAAGCCGCGCAGCGCCTCCCACTCGCCGGAACCGGGCGTGCCGCCGAACGCGGCCGGGGCCAGGTCGGACATGTCGTACCGGGCGGCGTCGCCGGCCTTCTGCATGGCGTCGACCAGCTGCTTGGCGATCGGGTCGGAGTAGGCGTCCGCGCCGACGTTCTTGTTCGGCGACAGGTAGCCGCCGAGCTTCGCCCAGGTCTTGCCCGCGTCCGGCGACGCCAGGAACTTCATCAGCGCCATCGCGCCCTTGCCGTCCTTCAGCGCGACCGCGACGTCACCGCCGAGGACCGCCGGGGCGGTGCTCCCGGCCTTCGGGAACGGGAAGACCTGCGCGTCGGTGCCGACCTTGGCCTTGGTGGTCGCGATGTTGGCGGCCGCGAAGTCGCCGCCGTAGACCATCGCGGCCTTCTCCTGGCCGAAGACCTGGGTGACCGACTCGTCGAACTTGGTCTTGGTGGCGGTGGCCAGGCCGCCCGCCATCCACTCCGGCTTGCCCCAGATCTTGCCGAGGGTCTGCAGCGCCGTCGCCACCGACGGATCGGTCCACTTGATCTCGTGCTTGGCGAGCTTGTCGTAGTTGTCCGGCCCGGCCTGCGACAGGTAGACGTTCTCGAACCAGTCGGTCAGCGTCCAGGAGTCGGACGAGGCGCCCGCGACCGTGAACGGGGTCTGGCCCGCGTCCTGCAGCGTCCCGGCGGCCTTCACCAGCTCGTCGAAGGACTGCGGCGGGTTGACGCCCGCGTCCTGCAGCACCTTCGGCCGGTACCAGATGATCGACTTGTAGGCGGCCTTGGCGAGCACGCCGTAGGTCTGGCCCTTCGCCGAGGCGAGGTTCTTCCAGTACGGGGAGAAGTTCTTGTCGATCTCGCCGACCACGTCCGGCGCCAGCGGCTTGAGCTGCCCCTTGGCCGCGTACTGCTGGAGCAGGCCGGGCTGCGGCAGGATCGCCACGTCCGGCGGGTTCTTGGCCGCGATGCGCGGGCCGAGGAACGCGTCGGTGTTCTCACCGGTGGACGCGTAGGACACCGTCGCGCCGGTCTGCTTCTCGAACGCCTTCAGGACCTGCCGGAAGTTCTGCTCCTCCGCGCCCGTCCACTTGGCCGCGACCTCGATCTTGACGCCCTTGAGCTCGCCGCCCTGCGCCGCGCCGCCGCCGTCGTCCTTCTTGTCGTCGCCGCCGCC
>NZ_JBFAOF010001419.1:0-1381 GCF_040675125.1 Spirillospora sp. NPDC049652
GTCGAGGCCGAACTGCGCCGCCGCGGCTGGCGGCCCGCCCTCGCGCCCGCCGAGGCCGACCTGCTCATCGTCTGCGGCCGTCCCGGCCCCGAACTCGCCCAGGCCGTCGAGACCGTCTGGGACCAGATGCCGAACCCGCGCGCCCGCGCCGACCTGCGCGCCGTGTCGGACGTCCCGTCCGCGCTGGACGACGCGTCCGCCCACCTGGCCGACGAGTCCGCCCAGATCGAGGACGCCGCGAACCGCACGTCCTTCAGCCCGGAAGAGCCCATGGACCACGCCGCCATGGACCACGGCGAGATGGATCACGGGGACATGGACCACGCCGCGATGGGGCACGGCGGTCATGGGAGCCATGCCGCGATGGGCCATGAGTCCGGCGGCCACGAGGCGATGGACCACGCGGCCATGAGCCATGAGGCGATGGGGCACGCGCCCCAGGACCACGGCGACATGGGTGGCCACGACGAACACGAGGGGCACGGTGCCCCTGAAGTCTCCGAAGGCCATGAGGGTCACGGGGACATGGGCGGGCACGGCGGCCACGGCGGGCACGGTGGTCATGGCGGGGGCCATGACCACCACATGATGGGGGCGCCGCACGGGCTGGCGATGGCCGATCGTGCGCCGGACCGGGACGGGCTCAAGCTGGACGTCCTGCATGTGCCGTTCGGGCCGGTGCTCGCCGACTGGCCCGCCGGGCTCAAGGTGACGCTGACGTTGCAGGGCGACATCGTCCAGGCGGCCGAGGTGGAGACCCTCGCCGGGGACGCGGACGGCGCCGAACCGTTCTGGGACGGCACGAACGCGGTGGCGGCCCGCCTTGACGCGCTCGCCCGCCTGCTCGCCGTCGCGGGCTGGACGGGACAGGCCGCTCAGGCCCGGGTCCTCCGCGACGAGGCCCTTGAAGAAGGACGCGTCGAACCGTCCCGCCTGGCGAAGTTCGTGCGGCGCACGCGTCGTTCGCGCACGCTGTGCTGGATGCTCCAGGATGTCCGCCTCGGCGAGGCCACCGTCTGGACGCGCGCGTCCGCCTGGCTGGCCGAGCTCGGCGGGGAAGAGCACACGCACACCCCGCCGGACGCTCCGCTCGACGAACTGCTCGTAGGGGTGGACGTCGCGGCGGCCCGGCTGATCGTCGCGGCGCTCGCCCCCGACCTCGACACCGAGAGCGCGGTGCACGCGCATGTCTGAGTCCCTGATCGTCCTTCCGCTGGCCGTGGCGTTGCTGACGGTCGCGGCGGCGGCGTTCGACGCCGTCCTCGGCGCGGCCGTCGCCGGAAGCCCCGGGCCGTGGCGGGCGTGGGACGCGCCGCTGCGGGAGGCCGCGCGCCTGCTCGTCCGGCAGCGGCGGAGCACCCTCGCCGCCGACCGGCTGCTG
>NZ_JBFAOF010001420.1:0-1379 GCF_040675125.1 Spirillospora sp. NPDC049652
GGACGGCCACGTCGAGCGGCCAGCGTCCGCGCGCCGCCTCGACCACCGCGCGCAGCAGGCACAGCCGGGCGGACGGGCATCCGGGCGGAGGGACGTCGCGGACGGCGCCGAGCAGCGCCTCGCGCGCCAGCGTCTCGGCGCGTCCCGGCGCGGGACCGGCGACCGCCCGGGCGAGCCGGACCAGCCGTCCGCCGTGGGCGTCCACCAGGAGCAGGAAGGACGCCTCGTCGCCGGCGCGGGCCTGCTCCAGCGCGACGTCGTCCGAAGGACGGTCGGATGCGGGCTCCACCGATCCCCCTTCCGTTTTCGACCGATGGGCACCGTACATCACCGATGCCACGGTGAGCATCCAAGGCCCTCCGCTCCGTCAGGCCCCCACGTCCGCCCCCGCGTCCCTCCGGGCGGACGCCGCGCCGGACCCGGCGGACGCCGCGCCGGGCCCCCGGCGGGTGGCCGTTCCTCCGGCCGGGCAATTATGATCATTTACCGCGAGGCCGAAAGTGGTTCGGTACCGTGATCACCGAAGTCCACGAGGGAAGGGGCCCGATGGAACGCACCCAGGTGCCGCTGGGGCAGCCCACCGCCGCCCGGATGTACGACGAGGCGCTCGGCGGCAAGGACCACTACGCCATCGACCGCGAGGCCAACTCCCGGCTGTACTCGGCGATCGGCGAGCACCGCGTGCGCAGCACCGCGATGGAGAACCGCCGCTTCCTGGGCCGCGCGGTGGAGTACCTGTCCCGCGAGTGCGGCGTCCGCCAGTTCCTGGACGTCGGGTCCGGGCTGCCGACCGTGCGCAACACCCACCAGATCGCCAAGGAGGCCGACCCGGCCTCGCGCGTGGTCTACGTGGACATCGACCCGATCGTCGCGGTGCACGGGCGCGCCCTGCTCGCCGACGACAACACCCGGATCGTCACCGCCGACATGCGGCGTCCGGAGACCATCCTGGACGACCCGGAGCTGAACCGGCTGCTCGACTTCAGCGAGCCCGTGGCGGTGCTGTTCGTGGCCGTGTTCCACTTCGTCACCGACCAGGACGACCCGGCGCGGATCGTCAAGGCGTTCCGCGAGCGGCAGGCCCCGGGCTCCTACGTGACGATCTCCCACCTGTGCGCCGACGGGATGTCCCAGGCCGAGCAGGAGGGCTGGTACGCCGGGTTCTCCGGGGCGACCGTCCCGCTGGTCCTGCGCACCGAGCCCGAGATCGAGCGGCTGTTCGACGGGTACGAGCTGGTGGAGCCGGGCCTGGTCCGGCCGTGGCGGTGGCGGCCCGCCGAGGACGGCTCGCCGGAGACCGACTCCCTGCTCGGCGGCGTCGCCCGGCTCGGCTGACCCGGGCCGGGCCGGTCCCGCGCGCGGTCTCCCGCGTTCCGGAC
>NZ_JBFAOF010001421.1:0-1376 GCF_040675125.1 Spirillospora sp. NPDC049652
GGACCGCGCGCGGCGGGCCGCGGGGAACGTGGCGTACGCGGTCGCGTGCGCGGCCGCCGGGGCGGTCCTGCTGGCGAGCGGCCTGTCGTTCTTCGTCCTGAACAGCCTGCGCGGCCTCGGCTCGTCGCACGCGATCGGGCACGGCCCGAGATCGGCCGACGGCGCGACGAACATCCTGCTCATCGGGCTCGACTCGCGCAAGGACCAGAACGGCGACCCGCTGCCGAAGGCGGTCCTGCGGCAGCTCCACGCGGGCAGCGCGCGCGGCGTGAACGAGGAGGGCGTGGGCGGCTACAACACCAACACGCTGATCCTGCTGCACGTCCCGGACGACGGCGGCCGGGCGATCGCGTTCTCCATCCCGCGCGACGACTACGTGGACTACACCGACGCGGTCGGGCCGCAGCGGCACGGCAAGATCAAGGAGGCGTACGGCGTCACCAAGGCGTTCACCGAGGAGCGGCTGGTCGCGCGCGGCGAGCAGAACCGGCACCGGCTGGAGCGCGCCGGCCGGGAGGCCGCGCGGAAGGCGACGATCTCGACCGTCCGGGACCTGCTCGGCGTGCCGATCGACCACTTCGCCGAGGTCAACCTCGCCGGGTTCTACGACCTCGCCACCGCGCTCGGCGGCGTGGACGTCTGCCTCAACCACCCCGTCCGGGACGTCTACTCCGGCGCGGACTTCCCCGCCGGACGCCGGCACCTCGACGGGGCGGAGGCGCTGGCGTTCGTCCGGCAGCGGCACGGCCTCGCCAACGGCGACCTCGACCGGACGCACCGGCAGCAGGCGTTCCTCGCGTCGGTCACGCACAAGCTGGAACAGGACGGCGTCTTCGGCGACCTCCGCCGCATGCGCGCGCTGCTGAAGGTCGCCCAGAAGGACGTCGTGATGGACTCCGGCTGGGACGTCCTCGGCTTCGCGCAGCAGGCCAGGAGCCTGACCGGCGGGAACATCGAGTTCCACACGCTGCCGATCGAGGGCTTCGGCATGATCAACCGGCAGTCGGTGAACCTGGTGGACCCCGGAAAGATCCGGGCGATGGTGCACGACACCCTCCACCCGCCGAAGCGGCCCCCGGTCACCGCGGCGGCCGGGAGCGCGGGCGGCGGCGAGAGCGGGGACGGCGCGAAGGCGACCGTGGACGTGCTGAACGGCGGCGGCCGCGCCGGGATGGCCGCCCGGGTCGCGGGCGCGCTGTCCCAGGCGGGCTATCCGACCGGGAGGATCGGGAACACCGCGCCGCGCACGCGCACGACCGTGCGGTACGGGCCGGGCACCGGGGCCGCGGGCAGGCGGATCGCCAAGCTGCTCGGCGTGACGGCCACCGCCGACCCGTCGCTGCCGGCGGGCGGCGTGCGGGTCGTGCTCGGGCCCG
>NZ_JBFAOF010001422.1:0-1375 GCF_040675125.1 Spirillospora sp. NPDC049652
GGACGGCCAGCGCGGCCAGGACGGCGACGGAGAGTGCGGCCATCACGGCGAAGCTGGTGCGCCAGCCCGCCGCGTCCCCGATGAGCGTGCCGAGGGGGACGCCGAAGACCGAGCCCAGCGGGACGGCCGAGAAGATCACGGCGGTCGCGCGGCGGGCCTGGGGCGGGGCGACCAGGCGGTCGGCGAGGCCGGCGGCGATCGACCAGAAGCCGCCGATGACGACGCCGACCAGGACGCGTGAGAGCAGCATCGTCCAGAACGCGGGGGCGGCCGCGGCGAGGACGTTCGCGACGGCCAGCAGGAGGAGGCACGCGCACAGCATCAGGCGGCGGTCGAGCCGCGCGGTCGCGACGGTCAGGACCGGGGCCGCGACGGCGGCGAGGTAGCCGGGCATGGTCATCATCAGTCCGGCCGTGCCGTCCGAGACGGTGAAGCCGGAGCCGATGGACGTGAGCAGGCCGACGGGGAGGATCTCGGTGGTGACGATGGTGAAGATGCCCATCGTCACCGCGAGCACCGCGGGCCAGCCGAGTGTTCGGGTGCGGGATGGAGCGGTTGGGGCGGCCGTGGACGTCATGGCGTCGAGCCAATCGGTGCGCGGCGGTCCGGGCTGGCGGGATCGCGACCTCATAGTGGATTCGCGGGGCTGGGTGCGGGTCCGCCGCCGGGTCAGGCGGTGCGGCGGCGCACCGTCCAGACGATCGGGGTGGTGAGCGCCGGGACCGTCCAGCCGGTTGCGGCGGTGAGCGCGGGCAGCGGGTCGGCGTTCCGGTCGCTCGTCCCGAATCGCCGCGCGGGCGGTTACGGGACGAGGCCGAGGGAGCGGGCGCGCAGGCCCGCCTGGAAGCGGGAGTCGGCGTCCAGCAGCTCCATGAGCTCGGCGACCCGGCGGCGGTAGGTGCGCAGCGAGATGCCGAGCCGCCGGGACGCGGCCTCGTCCTTCATCCCGTCCGCGAGCAGCGCGAGGATCTCGCGGCTCTGCTCGCCCAGCGGGGGGATCGCGGCGGTGTGGTCGGCGAGGTCGACCGCGCCGTGCCAGGTCGCCCAGTACAGCGCGAGGATGCCCGCGACGACGGCCGGGGTGCGGACGACGGTGAACTCGCGGTCGCCGGCGCGCGGCTCCCCGGCGATCACCGCGACCCGGCGGTCCACGACGATCGTCTCGTGCGGGACCGGGCCGTCCAGGATGCGCACGTGCGGACCGTGCCCGGCCAGGTCGGTCAGCAACCGGACGGCCGTGGCGTCCGCCAGCACGTCGCTGCCGTACAGCTTGTAGGCCCGGACGCCGGGACGGGCGCGGCGGGCGGCGACGATCTGCTCGCGCGCGCCCGGCAGCGCCCACGTCCGCGGATGCGCGGCGGCGCAGACGAACTCC
>NZ_JBFAOF010001423.1:0-1372 GCF_040675125.1 Spirillospora sp. NPDC049652
CTTTACACTCTTTCACTCCACTACTCTCTTCCTATCTGGGCGCGGCTCCGGCGACCTGCTGGACGCGGTGCTGGAGGCGCTGCCCGAGCAGGCCCCCAGGGAGCGGTTCGGCGTCGCGGCGGGCGGGCCGCGCCGGGTGGCGCTGCTGGGCCGTCCGAACGTCGGCAAGTCCAGCCTGCTGAACCAGCTGGCGGGGGAGAAGCGGGTCGTCGTCGACTCGGTCGCGGGCACCACCCGCGACCCGATCGACGAGGAGATCGAGCTCGGCGGCAAGACCTGGCGGTTCATCGACACCGCCGGGATCCGCCGCCGGCACCGGGAGAACCAGGGCGCCGACTTCTACGCCACGCTGCGCACCCAGTCGGCGCTGGAGCGGGCCGAGGTCGCGGTCGTCATGATCGACGCGACCGAGCCGCTCGCCGAGCAGGACCTGCGGATCATCTCCATGGTGATCGAGTCCGGCCGGGCGCTGGTCATCGCCTACAACAAGTGGGACCTGCTGGACGAGGAGCGCCGCCACTACCTGGAGCGCGAGATCGACCGGCAGCTCCACAACGCCCGCTGGGCGCCGCGGGTGAACGTGTCGGCCCGCACCGGACGCCACATGGAGAAGCTCGTCCCGGCGATCGAGACGGCCCTCGCCGGCTGGGACTACCGCGTCCCGACGGCGAAGCTGAACACCTTCTTCGCCGACCTGGTGTCGTCGCACCCGCACCCGCTGCGGGGCGGCAAGCAGCCGCGCGTGCTGTTCGCGACGCAGGCGGGCGTCCGGCAGCCGCGGTTCGTGCTGTTCACCTCCGGGTTCCTGGAGGAGGGCTACCGCCGGTACATCGAGCGCCGGCTGCGCGAGGAGTTCGGCTTCGAGGGCACGCCGATCGCGGTGACGATGAAGATCCGCGAGAAGCGCGGCAAGCGCAAGTAGCGGTCCGGCGCGAGCCCCGAGCGGGGCCCGCGTGGGGCTCGCGGGAGCGTGAGACGGCCCGCCCGGGGACTTCCCCGGGCGGGCCGCGTCATGTCAGGATGCCTACGAGGCCCGCGAGTAAGTCGTCCCTTACTCGCGGACGACGGTCGAGGGGTGCGACGTGAAGCTTCTGCTGCTGATGCTCGTGGCCGCCGGGTTCGTGGCGGCCGGCTTCTACTGGCGGCAGCCCTGGATCGGCGCGGTCGGCCTGCTGGTCCTGTTCGCCGGCATGTTCACCGACCGCGACGACGTCGCCAACGACGAGGAGAAGCGCAGCTTCGAGACGACCAAGTCCGTCCGCAACATGCGCAACCGCGACCGCTGAACCCGGGCCCGTTCAGACGCCGGGTTCGTCGGGGGCGACGCGCCGGTCCTGGACGTCCGGCTGGGGTCGGCGCGCGTAGCGCCCGT
>NZ_JBFAOF010001424.1:0-1371 GCF_040675125.1 Spirillospora sp. NPDC049652
CGTGCTCGCCGTGATCGTCCTGGTGGCGGTGCTCGCCCCCTGGATCGCGCCGCACGACCCCAACGGGCTGGACCTGTCGGCCGCGCTCGGAGGCGCGTCCGGCGGCCACCCGCTCGGCACCGACGAGTCCGGCCGGGACGTGCTGTCCCGGATGATCTACGGGGCGCGGACCGGCCTGCTCGGCCCGCTGGTCGTCGTGGCCGTCTCCACCGTGCTCGGCGCGGTCGTCGGCGTCGCCGCCGCCTGGTGCGGAGGCTGGGCGGACGCGCTGCTGTCACGGGCGATGGACCTGGTGTTCGCGCTGCCGGGCCTGCTGCTCGCGATCGTGCTCGTCGCGGTGTCCGGGCCGGGCCTGACGGCGCCGACCATCGCGATGAGCATCGCCTACGTCCCCTACGTCGGACGGCTCGTGCGCAACGTGGCCGTCCAGGAGGCGACGCGTCCGTACATCCAGTCCTACCGGGTGCAGGGCTGGTCCGGCTGGACGATCTGCCTGCGCCACCTGGTGCCGAACATCGCGCCGCTGGTGCTGGCCCAGTCGGCGATGAACTTCGGGTACGCGCTGATGGACCTGGCCGCGCTCGGCTTCCTCGGGTTCGGCGTGCAGCCGCCGGACGCGGACTGGGGCGCGATGATCAACAGCGGCGCGTCCGCGCTGCTCCAGGGCGCGGTGCTGCCCGCGCTCGCGCCCGGCGCGGCCATCGTGGTCGCCGTGGTGGCGTTCGGGATCGTCGGCGAGGGCGTCGCCGACCGGGTCGCCAAGCGGGAGGCGTGATGCCCGAGACCGTGAAGCCGGAGCCCGCGACCTCGGAGAACCCGATGCCGGGAACGGTGGAGGCGCTGCTGGAGATCGAAGGGCTCAGCGTCCGGCTCGCGCCCGGGTCCGCCGCCCGGCCCGTCCTGGACGCGGTGTCACTCCGCGTGGCGGAGGGCGAGACCGTCGGGCTGGTCGGCGAGTCCGGCTCGGGCAAGTCCGTCACCGGACGAGCCGTGCTCGGGCTGCTGCCCGCCGGGGCCGAGGTCACCGGATCCGTCCGGGTGGCCGGGTGGGACGTCCTCACCCTGCCGCCCGCGCGGCTGCGCGAGCTGCGCCGCCGCGAGGTCGCGATGGTGTTCCAGGACCCCCGCGCCTCGATCAACGCGGTCCGCCGCATCGGCGACTTCGTCACCGAGGGCCTGCGCGCGGGCGGCACGCCCAGGCGCGCCGCGCTGAAGGCGGCCGAGGAGCTGCTGGAGGCGGTCGGGATCGACCAGCCGCGCCGCGCGCTGCGCCGCTTCCCGCACGAGTTCTCCGGCGGCATGCTGCAACGGGTCATGATCGCCGGAGCGCTGGCCGGCGGCCCGCGGCTGCTGCTCGCCGACGAGCCGACC
>NZ_JBFAOF010001425.1:0-1371 GCF_040675125.1 Spirillospora sp. NPDC049652
CGGCCCCCCGACGCTCTTCCGATCTCGGCCCTCGCCCGTTCCCGAGCGGCCCTCGGACGCTCGGGAGCCGTCGCGGCGGCGCGCCGCCGGCGTCTCCTTGCCGTCGCGCGAGGACCCGTCCTTGGCGCTCCCGCCCCGGGACGAGTCGCCGCGTCCCTGGCCGGACTTGCCGTCCTTCTTCGGGCCGTCCTTGCGCTGCGGGGGCACCATGCCGTTACGGGCCGGTCGCCGGGCGGACGAGCCGCCCGGCGACCGGGGTGGAGTGCTACCGGTGTTGCGTCCGGACGCGCGCGCCGCGCCGGGACCGTTCTTCTCGTCCCGTCCGGCCGAGCCGCGCGGTCCCCTCCCCTGGGGGCCGCGCCCGCGCCCGGACGGCGGACCGGTCGGACGCCGGCTCACCGCGCCTCCCGAGCCGTCCTCACGGCGTCACCCGGCCCTCGCCCGCGCCGGACGCGCTCGGCACGCCCTCGCCCGGGATGATCGCGCCGGGCACGCCGAGCACGCCCGCGGCGCCCGCGGTCGCGGCGGCGGCGTTCGGCACCGGACGGACGCCGCGCGTCCCGGTGACCGTGCCGTCCGGCGAGATCCACGCGGGCTGCGTCGGCGGCCGCATGCCGTAGCCGCGGGCCTTGGCGTCCAGCTGCGCCGGGGCCTCCTCCCGCGTGATGTCGCTCTGCATCTGCTGGCGCTGCTGTTCGAGCTGCTTGTTGTTCTGCTGGAGCCGCGACAGCGTGAACGCGTCCTCGGCGAGGACCGTGTTCAGCAGCAGCAGGCTCGCCAGCGCGCCGCCCAGCAGCCCGACGATCAGGAGCACGAACGGCGTGCGCGGCGGAGCCGACTGGCGGACGCCCCGCGCCGTCCGGCGGGCCGTCGCGCGCGCGGCCCTCGCCGTGTCCGGCGTGGCGGTGCGGGCCCTGGTGGGCGAGGCGGTCTCCGCGGCGGGCTCGGAGCGCGTCCTGCTCTTCACGGGCGCGCCGCTGCGCGCGTCCGCGCCCCGGGCGCGCCGCGTCGCGGACGTGCCGCGCACGGCCGCCGTGCCGGAGGCGGAGGTCTTCGCCCGGCGTCCGCCGGTGGTCTCGGCGCGGGCCGACTCCGCCGCGCCGCGCGCGCCCCTGGTCTTGGTGGGGCGTGCGTCCTCGTCCGCGGCGCGGGCGGACGGCTTCGCGCGGCCTCCGCCCTTCGCGGGCGCGGCCTTGCCGGACGCGGTTCTGCCCGGCTTGCTCTTGGCCGTGGTGCTCTTGCCGGACGCGGTCTTCGCGGGCGCGCTGCGGCCGGGCGCGGCGGAACCGCGCGCGTCGTCGGGCGCCTCGGCGGGACGGGTGCGCTTCGCCTCCGGGCGGGACGGGGCCGGACGCTCGGGCCTGCGGCGGC
>NZ_JBFAOF010001426.1:0-1369 GCF_040675125.1 Spirillospora sp. NPDC049652
GGGCGAGGCCGCGCGTGTCGCACGGGTGGCGCAGGACCGCGACGTCGAGCGAGCCGTTCGCCAGCGCGCGGACCTGCTCGGCGGTGCTCGTCTCGCTGAGCGTGAGCCGCAGGTCGGGGCGGCGCTCGCGGAACGCCGCCACCAGCGCCGCGACGACGTCGCCGCCGAGGTCGGCGGGGAGTCCCGCGCGGACCAGGCCGACCTCGCCGCTGCGCGCCCGGTCGGCGAGCTCGCGGATGCGGTCGACGCGGCCGAGGACGTCGCGCGCCTCCGGCAGCAGCAGCCGCCCGGCGGCGGTCAGGTCGACCCGCCGGCTCGTCCGGTCGAACAGCCGCACCCCGAGTTCGTCCTCCAGCCTCCGGATGCGCTGGCTCAGCGGGGGCTGGGCCATGCCGAGCCGCTCCGCCGCGCGGCCGAAGTGGAGTTCCTCGGCGACGATGACGAAGTGGGCGAGATGCCCGACGATGTCCATGAGCTGGAACGATACCAATTCCCATACCGCTGCGGAATTGATAGCACTCTTGGACACGGCCGTGCTGACCTGGTGTTCTGTGAGCTCACCGCAGCGAAGGGGGATGTCATGACGCGATCCCGGTGGACGGCGGTCGTCGCCGCCGTGGCGGCCGTCGTGCTCGTGGGGGCCGGGGCGTTCTGGCTGCTCGGAGGGGGCGACGACGGGCCGAGGGGCACCGCCGAGCGGTTCACCGCGGCGTGGAGCCGGGGCGACTACGCCGCGATGGGCGAACTCACCGCGGGCGCGCCCGCCGACCTCACCGCGCGGCTCGCCAAGCAGCGCGACGAGCTGGGCGCGACCGCGCAGAAGTACACCGTCGCCTCGGTGGGCAAGCCGAAGGGCGGCGAGGCGGGCGGCGCGTACTCCGCGCGGCTCACCCTCGCCGGGGGCCGCACCTGGAGCTACGACGGGACGCTCGGCTTCACCAAGTCCGGCGGCAAGTGGAAGGTGGACTGGTCGCCGACCGTCCTCTACCCGGGCCTCAAGGAGGGGCAGCGGTTGCAGGCCGCCCGCGCGTGGCCGACCCGGGGACAGGTCTCGTACGCGGACGGCTCGTCGATGGAGGGCTCGCCGTCCGGGTCCGTCCAGCAGATCGTGGGGCCGCTCGGCCCGGCGACCGACGAGGTGGCGAGGAAGCTCGGCGCTCCCTACCGCAAGGGCGACTCGATCGGCGTGGACGGCCTGAACAAGCAGTACGAGAAGCGGCTCGCCGGGACGCCCGCGCTGACCGTCCGGATCGTGGACGCGAACGGCCGGCAGGTCTCGGCGGTCAAGCGGTTCGGCGGCGCGGACGGGCAGCCGCTGCGCACCACCATCGACGCGCGGACGCAGAAGGCGGCGGGCGCGGCGCTGGCC
>NZ_JBFAOF010001427.1:0-1369 GCF_040675125.1 Spirillospora sp. NPDC049652
GGTCGGCTCGTCGGCGAACAGCACCGCCGGACGGGTCACCAGGGCGCGGGCGATCGCGACGCGCTGCTGCTGGCCGCCGGACAGCTCGCGCGGCCGGTGCCGGCCGCGGTCGCCGAGCCCGACCTCGGCGAGCGCCGCCCGGACCCGGCGGCGGTCCACCCGGACCCCGGCGAGGCGCATCGGCAGCGCGACGTTCTGCTCGGCGGTCAGCGCGCCGACCAGGTTGAAGTTCTGGAACACGAACCCGAGCGAGCGGCGGCGCAGGTCGGTGAGGACGTGCTCGGGCGCGCGGGTGATGTCGCGGCCCGCGACCACCACGCTCCCCTCGTCGGCCCGGTCGAGCCCCGCGGCGCAGTGCAGCAGCGTGGACTTGCCGGAGCCGGACGGCCCCATGACGGCCGTCCAGGTGCCGGGCGGGAACGCGATGGTGACCCCGTCGAGCGCGGTGACGGCCGTGTCGCCCGCCCCGTACCGGCGCACGACGGACCGCAGCTCGACGGCGGGCGGGTGGACGGGCTGGGCCGGGTAGGGGGCCGCGGCTCGGGAGGTCGGGTAGGTCATGCCACTGATCCCACCGGTCGGGCCCCCGTCACCGGAACGGGGCCTCCCACCGGATCGGCCTTCGGGTTGTCCCCACCCCTGTACATACAGGCTGCCTGTATGTATTTTCCGGGTATGACCCGACGACCCGACCGCGCCACCGTGGTGAGCGGCCTCCTGGCCGCGTACCGCGCCCTCGCCGACCTGGTGGAGGGCCTCTCCGAGGACGACTGGAACGCCCCGACCCGCTGCCGGGGATGGCTCGTCCGCGACGTCGCCGCGCACGTGCTGGGCAACGCCGCGGACGTCGCGGACCGCGCGTCCGGCAGCCGCTCCCCCGACGAGCAGGCCGCCGCGCTGCGCGGCGGGACCCCGGCCGGGATCGCCGCGTCCCTGCGCGCGGCGGTCGCCGCCGTCGAGCCCGGACTGGCCGGGCTCACCGACGAGATCTGGGCGAAGCCCGGCCCGGCCGGCCGGACGGTCGGCAACGGGGTCCTGACGCTCTGGTACGACGCGTACGTGCACACCGACGACATCCGCGCCGCGCTCGGCCGTCCCGCCGAGCGCGGCCCGGGCCTGGGCGCGGCGCTCGCCTGGCAGTGCGAGGAGCTCGCCGGCCGCGTCTCCGCCACCCTCCGCCTGGACGGCTTCCCCGAGGCCGAGATCGGCGGCGGCGGGACGGTCGTGACCGGCGACCCGCACCGCTTCGTCCTCGTCGCGTCCGGCCGCCTGGACCCCGCCCCGCTGGGCCTGCCCGCCGAGGTCGACGTGCACGCCCGGTAGCCGCCTCCGGACGCGCGCCCGGTAACCACCCCTGCCGACGAGCGAG
>NZ_JBFAOF010001428.1:0-1364 GCF_040675125.1 Spirillospora sp. NPDC049652
CCCGCGTGGTCGGCGCGGACCCGCGGACCACGTGCGGTGACCCGTCCTGTCCGATCCGCGTCGCGGTCGTCGCGCCGCTCGCCATCGACCGCCACGTGGTGGGGGCGCTGGTCGCCTACGGGCCGCAGCCGTCCGCCACGCGCGTGCGCGCGGTGGGCGAGGTCGCGCGCTGGGTGGCGGGGCAGCTCGAACTCGCCGAACTGGACTCCTCCCGCGCGCGCTTGGCCGAGGCCGAGATGCGGGCCCTGCGCGCCCAGATCTCTCCGCACTTCGTCTACAACTCGCTGACCACGATCGCCTCGTTCGTCCGGACCGATCCCGTGCGCGCGCGTGAGCTGCTGCTCGACTTCGCCGACTTCGCGCGCTACTCGTTCCGGAACCCGCGCGACTTCACCACGCTCGCCGACGAGTTGCGCTCCATCGACCGCTACCTGCTGCTGGAGCGCGCCCGGTTCGGCGACCGGCTGCAGTTCAGCGTCGAGGTGGCGCCGGAGGTGCTGTCGGTCGCGGTGCCGTTCCTGTCCCTGCAACCGCTCGTCGAGAACGCGATCAGGCACGGCATGCAGGGGCGCGCGCGGGACGAGTTCCGGATCCGGATCGTCGCGCGCGACAACGGCGCGGAGGCGTCGATCAGCGTCGAGGACGACGGCGTCGGCATCGACCCGGAGCGGCTCGGCGAGATCCTCTCGCCCAGCCCCGGCGCGCGCGACCGCAGCGGACGCGGCGCGAACGGCGGGGGGAGCGGTGGCGGCGGCCGGGGCGGCGGCGCGGGCATCGGGCTCGCCAATGTGGACGAGCGCATGCGGCAGGTCTACGGCGACGAGTACGGGCTGACCGTGGAGACCGCGCTCGGTGCCGGTACGAAGGTCAACCTGCGGGTGCCGAAGTACCGTCCGGCCGCGTTCCCCGCCTGACCCCTCCGGCCCGGCCGCCGAAGTTACCTGGTGAAACCGATTGCGAACCGACGGTGATGGCGGGCAAGGTCGTCTCATGCTGCGCGTCCTGGCCGTAGACGACGAGGTGCCCGCCCTGGAGGAGCTCTCCTACCTGCTGCGGGAGGACCCGAGGGTGGGGTGGGTCGGCGGCGCGGGGGACGCCGCGTCCGCCCTGCGCGACCTGTCCCGGATGCTGACGGCGGGGGAGCGGCTGGACGCCGTGTTCCTCGACATCCGCATGCCCGGGCTGGACGGGCTGGACTTCACCCGCCTGCTCGCCGGGTTCGCCGCGCCGCCCGCCGTGGTGTTCGTGACCGCGCACGACGACTGCGCGGTCGCCGCCTACGAGCTGGGCGCCCTGGACTACCTGCTCAAGCCGGTGCGCCGGGAGCGGCTCGCCGAGGCCGTCCGCCGGGTGGCCGAGGCGGT
>NZ_JBFAOF010001429.1:0-1353 GCF_040675125.1 Spirillospora sp. NPDC049652
GTGGTGTTCACCGGCGTGTCCGGCTCGGGCAAGTCGTCCCTCGCCTTCGGGACGCTGTACGCCGAGGCCCAGCGCCGGTACCTGGAGTCGGTCGCCCCCTACGCGCGGCGGCTGCTGCACCAGGTCGGCGCCCCGGACGTGGACGAGATCACCGGGCTGCCCCCGGCGGTCGCGCTCGGGCAGCGGCGGTCGTCGCCGTCCTCCCGGTCGTCGGTCGGGACGGTCACGGCGGTGTCGAACTCACTGCGGATGCTGCTGTCGCGCGCGGGCGACTACCCCGAGGGCGCCGAGCGCCTGGACTCGGACGCGTTCTCGCCGAACACCCCGGTCGGCGCGTGCCCGAACTGCCACGGGCTCGGCGAGGTCCACGACGTGACCGAGGCGTCGCTGGTCCCCGACCCGTCGCTGTCGATCAGGGAGGGCGCCGTCGCGTCCTGGCCGGGCGGCTGGATGGGCAAGAACCTCCGCGAGATCCTCGAGGAACTGGGCGTGGACGTGGACCGCCCGTGGCGCGAGCTGCCCAAGGAGCGCCGCGACTGGATCCTGTTCACCGACGAGCAGCCCGTCGTGACCGTCCACCCCGTCCGCGAGGCCCACCGCACGCAGGGCACCTACAAGGGCACGTTCCACAGTGCGAAGCGGCTGGTGCTGCGCGCCTACGCCGAGTCCAAGAGCGAGAAGCGCCGCCAGAAGGCGGAGGGTTTCATGACCAGCGCCGTCTGCCCGGTCTGCCACGGCAAGCGGCTGCGGCCCGAGTCGCTCGCGGTCACCTTCGCCGGACGCGACATCGCCGACCTGGCCGCGCTGCCGCTCATCGACCTCGCCGCCGTCCTGCGCCCGCACGCGCGCGGGACCGGCCCCGCCGCCGTGCTGTCGCGCGACCTCATCGAACGCGTCGAGGTGCTGACCGAGCTCGGCCTCGGCTACCTCGGCGCCGACCGGTCCAGCACGACCCTGTCGGCCGGCGAGCTGCAGCGGCTGCGGATGGCGACCCAGCTGCGCTCCGGCCTGTTCGGGGTCGTCTACGTCCTGGACGAGCCGTCCGCCGGGCTGCACCCCGCCGACACCGAGGCGCTGATGAACAGCCTGCACCGGCTGAAGACCGCCGGGAACAGCCTGTTCGTCATCGAGCACGACCTGTCGGTGGTGCACCGCGCCGACTGGGTCGTGGACGTCGGGCCGGGCGCGGGCGTCCACGGCGGGAACGTCCTGTACAGCGGCCCGGTGGACGGCCTGCGCGACGTCCGGGAGTCGGTGACGCGCCGCTACCTGTTCGGCGAGGCGGAACGCCCCGGGCGTGCAAGTAACCGCCGTATGCAACTAATGCTTGCGCGTGTTACCAGCGTACGCCCA
>NZ_JBFAOF010001430.1:0-1352 GCF_040675125.1 Spirillospora sp. NPDC049652
CCGAGGCGGCCTACAACGTGCCGATGGCGCTGAGGCTGTCGGGTGACCTGGACGTGGCCGCGCTGGAGGCGGCGCTCGGCGACGTGGCCGACCGGCACGAGAGCCTGCGCACGGTCTTCCCCGAGTCGGACGGCGTCCCGCGCCAGGAGATCCTGCACGGCGATGCCGGACGTCCCGGCCTGGCCGTCGAGCAACTCCGCGAGGAGGATCTCGCCGAGGCGCTCCTGGCGGAGATGGGCCGCCGCTTCGACGTCGAGCGCGAGCTGCCGTGGCGGACGCGGCTGTTCGTCCTGTCCGAGGACGAGGCGGTGCTGGTGGCGGTCGCGCACCACGTCGCGGTGGACGGCTGGTCGATGGGCCTCCTCACCCGCGACCTGGCCACGGCCTACGCGGCCCGCCGGTCGGGAACCGCGCCCGACTGGGCGCCGCTGCCGGCGCAGTACGCCGACTACGCGCTCTGGCAGCGGGACGTCCTCGGCGACCTGGACGACCCCGACAGCCTCATCTCCGGACAGCTCGCCCACTGGCGCGACGCCCTCGCCGGCGCGCCCGAGGAACTGACGCTTCCCACCGACCGGCCCCGCCCTGTGACCGCCACCTTCCGGGGCGGATCGGTGGAGCTCCACGTGCCGGCGGACGCCCACCGGCGGCTCGGCGCCGTCGCGCGACGCCACGGCGTGACGATGTTCATGGTCGCGCAGGCCGCGCTGGGCATGCTGCTGGCCCGCCTCGGGGCGGGGACGGACGTGCCGATCGGCACGGCGGTCGCGGGCCGGGGTGACGAGGCCCTGGAGGATCTGGCCGGGTTCTTCGTCAACACGCTCGTGCTGCGGACGGATGTGAGCGGCGACCCGACGTTCGCCGAGCTTCTCGGCCGCGTCCGCGAGACCGACCTCGCCGCCTACAGCCACCAGGACCTGCCGTTCGAGGTGCTGGTGGAGGAGCTCAACCCGGCGCGCTCGCTCGCCCGCCACCCCCTCTTCCAGGTCATGCTCGCGCTGCAGAACCTGCCGCGCGCCGAGGAGCCCACGGACCTGGCGGGCCTGCGCGTGCGGCCGCTGTCCCGCGAGGAGGAGGCGGCCTCGGCCGCGAAGTTCGACCTCTCCTTCTCGCTCGCCGAGCAGCGCGACGAGCACGGCGCCGCCGCCGGGATGTGGGGCGGCCTCCAGTACGCCCTGGACCTGTTCGACGAGACGACGGCCCGGACGATCGCCGACCGGTTCATCCGGGTCCTGGAGCAGCTGGCGGCCGACCCGGACCTGCGGGCCGGGGAGCTCGAACTGCTCTCGGCCGACGAGCGCGACCGCCTCCTGGTCCGCTGGAACGACACCGCCCAGCGCGCGGACACGACC
>NZ_JBFAOF010001431.1:0-1348 GCF_040675125.1 Spirillospora sp. NPDC049652
CCGCGCCCACGCAGTAGGCGGCGGCGCGCTCCACCCACGGGTGCGCGCCGACGCCGGGGTCGATCTCCGCCACCCGCCGCGCCGCGACCAGCGTGATCGCGGTGATCTGCAGGGACGAGACGGTCGTGTCGGCCGTCGCCCACCAGGGCGCGTTCCCCGCCGCGTTGGCGGTCGGGAGGGCGAACGGGAGGCCGCCGTCCGGCAGCGTCACCGACTCCAGCCAGTCGCACAGCTCCACCGCGTGCGGGTGCCCGCCGATCTCGGCGAACACCTCGAACGCGTGCGCGGCGGCGCCGGTCTGGCTCTCGGGGGAGCGCAGGTCGGGCTCCAGCCCCCAGCCGTAGCCGCAGTCGGGATTGCGATAGGCGTCCAGCGCCGCGACGACGGCCTCGACGTCGCCGGTGTCGCCGAACAGAAGGTCGAATCGCCGCCGGTCCAGCAGCCGCGCGTGCGTGGCCATGAAGTCCGCGGCCTTGTTCAGGTCGATGCTCATAAGCCCACCCTGACCGGCTCGCGCCCGTCCGTCTTGTAGCTTTCGGTCATCCGCGTCCGCCGGTCCGCCGAGTCGTCCGGCCGGCCGGTCGTGGGCCGCCGGTCACCCTTGGCCGCCCAGCCGCCGTCCGGTGATCTCCTTCGGTGCGAGCCGGATGCGGGCGGGCCGCGGCTCGGCGGGCCACGGCTCCACGGCGGCGGACTCCTCGTCGTCCTCCAGCTGGCGGGCGCCGCCGCGCAGCAGCACGCTCCACCCCTCGTGCCGCTCCGGGTCGATCCGGTCCACCTCGAAGGCGATCCGGACCTCCGCCCCGGACAGCAGCCCGGACAGGTTCTGGTTCAGCCGCCCGGCGAGCGACGTCCGGAACAGGATCGTCTCGCCGTCCAGGACGTAGTTGACCGGGGTCACCGTCGGCCCCTCGCCGTCGTCGTAGGCCACCCGGCCCACGCCGCCGGGAGCGATCAGCTTCAGGCACGTCTCGCGGTCGAGGGGCGACAGCGCCGGACCCCCCTGCGGTTCGGTCATGGCCGCGCCTTTCTGCTCGTCGGTGTCGTTTCGAGCCCTACCCGGCCCGGCCGGGCGTCACGCCGTGAGCTTGATCGCTTCGGTTGGGGGACGGCCCCGGTAGGGTCAAAACCGTCCCAAGGAGGTGGAGGCGCGGGGTGGACGATCCGCTGCGCCCCGGGCTGCTGCTCGGCGGCAGGTACCGGCTGGAGGCCCGAGTCGGCGACGGCGGCATGGCGTCGGTGTGGCGGGCCTTCGACGGCGTGCTGTCCCGCCCGGTGGCGGTGAAGGTCCCGCGCGCGGACGGCCCCGGCCGGTCGGCGCGCAGGCTGCGCCGGGAGGCCACGGCCG
>NZ_JBFAOF010001432.1:0-1346 GCF_040675125.1 Spirillospora sp. NPDC049652
CGTCCACGACCGGCGCGGTGTGGAATCCGCCGACCCTCCGGGCCGACTCGATCTCGCGGGCGAAGCGGCGGCGGTAGCGGGGGTCCTCGGCGTGCGCGGGCTCGATGGCCTTGACCGCGACGCGCCGTCCGCCGGGCGAGACGCCGAGGAAGACGCGGCCCATGCCGCCCGATCCGAGGCGCGCCTCCAGCCGGTAGGGGCCGATCTGCCGGGGATCGCCCGGCCGCAGGGCTTCCACGGAGGATTTCTAGCAGACGGGGTTGTCTCTCAGGCCGCTATGTGACGGACCCCATCCGGTCCCGTGCGGAGCTAGGCGCGGGACAGCCGGTCGAGCATCTCCTCCAGCAGCAGCCGCTCGCCGGGCGAGAAGGCGGCGGACGAGTCGTCCAGCACGGCCCGCAGCGCGATCGCCCTCCGCGCGGGCTCGCGGTCGTCGTCGGGTGCGGCGGCGTCCGTCGTCACGGACGCGATCACCGCCTCGCGGGTGCGCTCGGACAGGGCGGTGTCGCGCCGGTCCGGGTCCTGGGCGAGCAGCGTCAGCGTGACGCCGAGCCCGGCCGCCAGCACCATCTGGGCGGCCTCGTCGACCCCGACGGACAGCCGTCCGGCCTCGGCGACCCGGGTGACCAGGCCGCGCAGGATGTCGCGGGACTCCCGGGCCGCCGGGAGGTCCGACCCGGGGCTGAGGAACTCGCCCATCAGCCGGTACTGCGCCGGGTTGTCCAGGCCGAAGCGGACGTGCACGTCCCAGCCGATCCGCAGGCCGTCGACGGGGTCGTCGGCGCGCGGCTGGGCGTTCTTCAGGACGAGGTAGCGCTGGAACGCGTCCGTCGCGACCGCCTCCAGGAGGCCGCTCATGTCGCCGAACAGCCGGTAGATCGCGGGCGGCTGGACCCCGGCGGCGGCGCTCACGGCGCGGGTGGTCACCGCGTCGCGGCCCCGTTCGGACAGCAGGGCGTCGGCGGCGGCGACGATGCGCTCCCTGGTCTGCGCGCGTTCGGACATGTATCGATGTTAACAAATCAGCGTTAGCGGTGTATGGTTTCAACGGAACCGAGAAACAGTTAACGGTGATACCGGCCCGTTGGGCGGCAGGTACATCCCTGAGGAGGACTCATGAGCAGCACGATGCGGGCCGTCCGGGCCGTGGCCGCCGGGAAGCCGTTCGAGGCCGCGACCCTGCCCGTCCCGGAGCCCGGGCCGGGACAGGTGCGGGTGAAGGTGCACGCCTGCGGGGTGTGCGGCGGCGACGCCGTCGCCCGGTTCGACGCGCTCGGCCTCGGCCTGCCCCGCACCCCCGGACACGAGGTCGCCGGGGTCGTGGACGCGGCCGGCGACGGCCCTCC
>NZ_JBFAOF010001433.1:0-1345 GCF_040675125.1 Spirillospora sp. NPDC049652
GTGCGGCCCCACCGAGACCGACACCGACGCCGATACGGGCACGGGCGGTGATGCCGGCGCCGCGGCCCCGTCCGCGACGACCCGGTTCCTGCCGCTGACCTTCCTGACCCCGGGCCGCTAGCGGGCCTCCGGGTCCTGGGCCAGGACGGACCGGCCGCCGTCCACGGGCACGGTCGCCCCGGTGATGAAGGACGCCTCGTCCGACAGCAGGTAGGCGACCGCGGCCGCGACCTCCGACGCCAGCGCGACCCGGCCGAGCGGGTGCAGCTCGCCCATCTGCCGCTCGACGCCCGCCGCGCGCTCCGGGCCCAGCCCGGCGAGCAGCGCGTCGTAGCGCTCGGTGCGCACCGAGCCGGGCGCGACGGCGTTCACCCGGATGCCGCGCGGCCCGTACTCCACCGCGAGCGCCCGGGTCAGCCCCTCGATCGCGGCCTTCGCCGTCACGTACGGGACGCAGCCGGGGACGGCGCGGCGGGCCTGGTGCGAGGTGACGTTGACGATCGAGCCGCGCGTCCCGGCCGCGAGGAAGCGCCGGATCGCGGTGGTGCAGCCGGTCACGGGCATGCCGAGGTTCAGCGCGACCAGGTCCATCAGCTCGCGCGCGGACGCGGTGTGCGGGGACGCGTCCCGGAACACCGCCGCGTTGTTCACCCACCCGGCCAGGGTGCCGGCGGACTCGGCGAGGTCGGCGGCGCGCTCGGCGGTCGCCTCGTCCCCGGCGTCGCCGGTCACCGCGCGCACCCGGGGGTCGCCGGACGTCCAGTCCAGCGCGTCCGGGTCGCGCTCGACCGCGACGACCACGGCGTCCGGCGCGGCCAGCAGGCGGGAGACGACGGCGCGGCCGATGCCCCGGCCGCCGCCGGTGACGACATAAGAGACCTTCATCGTGGGGGCTCCGTCCCGGGAGTAGTGTGGTCGAAATGGACGAACTGGCTCAGGGTGTGGGGCGGACGGCACTCGGTGTGGCCCGGATGCGGGCCGCCGAGCACCGGCGTCCGGACCGGCTGTTCACCGACCCGTTCGCCGCGGCGTTCGCGGCGGCCGGTCCGCCCGCGCCGCCCGGCCGCGACGGGCCGATGCGGGACCTGCTGATCCTCCAGGTGATCGTCCGTACCCGGTTCTACGACGACTATCTCCGCGCGGCCGCCGACGCCGGGATCCGGCAGGTCGTGCTGCTGGCGGCCGGGCTCGACACGCGGGCCTTCCGGCTCGACTGGCCGGCCGGGACGCGGCTGTTCGAGGTCGACCTCCCGGACGTGCTCGCCTTCAAGGCCGCGACGCTCGCGGACGCCGAGCCGCGCTGCGAGCGGGCCGCCGTCGCCGCCGACCTGCGCGAGGAATGGGC
>NZ_JBFAOF010001434.1:0-1343 GCF_040675125.1 Spirillospora sp. NPDC049652
TGGACGACGAACTCGGTGGCCGACACGTCCGGCGGCAGGCACTCGTACTCGGGCATGAAGCCGACCAGGCGGCGGATCTGGGCGCCCTGCCGGGCGATGTCCAGTCCGAGCACGTGCGCGCCGCCGGCGGACGGCGGCAGCAGCCCCAGCAGGATCTTGATGAGGGTGGACTTCCCGGCCCCGTTGGCCCCCACGAGTCCGACCACGCCGGGCGGCGCCGCGAGCGTCAGGTCGTCGAGCGCGGTGACCCGCGGAAACCTCATCGTGAGGCCCCGGGTCTCGATGATCGGCGGCATACCCTGAACTTAGCGGCATTCGGTGTGTTCGTCGTCACCCCTGGGATCTAGGCCGAACGGCCGATCCCTCCGCCCCGCGTAGTACGCGCCCCCACACCAGCCGCTGCACGAGCAGGGTGACGACCCCCGCGACGAGCATCCCGGCGAGGTTGATCGCCAGCTGCAGCACCGAGCCGCTGATCTGGCTGCCGTGCTTCAGCGCGAGCGCGACCGCGAGGTTCCCGGCGGCCGGGACGGTCGTGACCGAGATGAACACGCCGACCAGCGCCGACGACTTGCCCGCGGTCATCGACAGCACCCCGGCGGCGCCCGCGAGCACCGCGACGATGAACGACCAGCGGTCGGGGCTGTAGATGAACGCGGTGGCCGGCCGGTCGGACGGCAGCGCGCTGATGTCGATCACGCCCGTCCACCGGGCCGCCAGCGCACACAGGTAGGTGACCACGATGGCGAACGCGAACCCGGCGGCCAGCGTCCGGACGGCGGCGCCGATCCGGCGGCCGTTCCGGCTGACCAGGCCGTAGCAGACCGCGGCGACCGAGGAGAACTCCGGCCCGAGCACCATCGCGCCCACCACCAGGATCGCCGAGTCGGTGATCGCGGCGATCCCCGCGAGCATCGTCGCGAGGGTGAGGAAGGCCAGGTAAGCCCAGGTCAGCTCCGCGCCCTCGGCGGTCTGCCGGTCCAGCTCCTCCCAGACGACCGCGTCGTCGGGCGCGCCGGGGGCACGCCGCTCCGCCTCGTCCGCGACCTGCGAGAGCGACAGGTCGATCTTCTCGACGGCGATCGAGCCGTCCCGGTCGACGCGGAGCTCCCGCAACGCGTCCAGGATCTCGTTGGCGGCCTCCCGCGCCACGTCGGCGGTGACCAGGTCGCCCTTGGGGCTGCGCGCCGCGTCCGGCAGCACCACGACGTTGGTGACGCCCACGTGCTCGGCCAGCGCGGCGCACACCGCGTCCGTACGGTCGGGCGGGACGATCGCTCTCAGGTGCAACACGCGTCACATCGTCCCGCATCCGCGGCCGGGCCGCCCTCTGCCCACGCGTG
>NZ_JBFAOF010001435.1:0-1339 GCF_040675125.1 Spirillospora sp. NPDC049652
GTCCGTCCCGAGGACGTCGTGGCCGTGCTGCTGGAGCGGTCGCCCGATCTCGTCGCCGTGCTCCTCGGCATCGTGAAGGCCGGCGCCGCCTACCTGCCGATCGACCTGGCCTACCCCGCCGAACGCATCTCCTTCATGCTCTCGGACGCGGCTCCGGCGCTGGTCGTGGACCGGCTCTTCCTGCGCTCGCTGAGCGACGACACCGGCCCCACGGGGATCGAGGTGCCGTGCGACCAGGCCGCCTACGTCATCTACACGTCCGGCTCCACCGGCGTCCCCAAGGGCGTCGTCGTCTCGCATCGCGGACTCGCGGGCCTGGCGGGAGCGCAGGTCGAGCGGTTCGCCGTCCGGCCCGATTCGCGGGTGCTGCAGTTGGCGGCGCTCGGGTTCGACGCGTCGGTGTCGGAGATGTGCATGGCGCTCCTGTCGGGCGCGACGCTGCTGCTCGCGGACGCCGACCGGATGCCGCCGAGAGGACGGCTCGAACCGCTCCTCGCGGACCTCGCGGTGACGCATGTGACGGTGCCGCCGTCGCTGCTGGCCACCGTCGAGCACCTGCCGGACGGCGTGGAGACGCTGGTGGTGGCGGGCGAGGCGTGCCCGCCGGACCTCGTCGGCCGCTGGGCGCCCGGCCGCCGGATGGTCAACGCCTACGGCCCGACCGAGTCGACGGTCTGCGCGACCATGAGCGGTCCGCTCGTCCCGGACGAGCCCGTGCCGGTCGGCGGTCCCATCTGGAACACCTCGGTGTTCGTGCTGGACGACGCGCTGCGGCCCGTTCCGCCCGGGGTCACCGGAGAGCTGTACCTCGCCGGGCCGAACCTGGCGCGCGGCTACCTGGGCCGGGCGGCGCTGACGGCCGAGCGGTTCGTGGCCTGCCCGTTCGCCCCCTCCCGCCGGATGTACCGGACCGGCGACCTGGTGCGCTGGACGAGGGACGGCGAGCTGGAGTTCGCCGGTCGCGCGGACGACCAGGTGAAGATCCGCGGGTTCCGGATCGAGCTCGGGGAGGTCGAGAACGTCCTGTCCGCCCATCCGGGCGTGGACCGGGTCGCGGTGGTGGCGCGCGAGGACCGTCCGGGCGCGGTGCGGCTGGCCGCCTACCTGACCGGCTCGGTGACCGTTGAGCGGCTGCGCGAGTACGCGGCGGGACGGCTGCCCGACTACATGGTCCCGGCGGCGTTCGTGGCCCTGGACGAGTTCCCGGTGACCGCCAACGGCAAGCTGGACCGCGCCGCGCTGCCCGCCCCCGACCTCACGGGCCCGCCGGAGGGCCGCGCGCCCGCGACGCTCGCCGAGGAGATCCTGTGCGGCCTGTTCGCCGAGATCCTGGGCCTGC
>NZ_JBFAOF010001436.1:0-1338 GCF_040675125.1 Spirillospora sp. NPDC049652
GATCGTCGCGCCGGTGCGTTCGCGCTGGCTGCGCGACACCGCCGCCTGACGCTGTCCGATCACCGGACGGCGTGCGAGCATGGCCGCCATGGAAGGCGACAAGGACATCATCGCGCTGCTCAACGAGCAGCTCACCGCCGAGCTGACCGCGATCAACCAGTACTTCCTGCACTCCAAGATGCAGGAGAACTGGGGATTCACCCGGATGGCGAAGCACAGCCGGGACGAGTCGTTCGACGAGATGCGGCACGCCGAGCGGCTGACCGACCGGATCCTGTTCCTGGAGGGCCTGCCGAACTACCAGAAGATCGGCACGCTCCGCATCGGCCAGACGATCGTGGAGCAGCTCCAGGCCGACCTGCGGATCGAGCTGGAGGCCGTCGCGCGGCTGCGGCCCGGCATCGAGCTGATGCGCTCGCGCGGCGACATCACCTCCGCGCGCCTGTTCGAGGACATCCTCGCGGACGAGGAGGAGCACATCGACTTCCTCGAGACCGAGCTCGGCCTGGTCGAGATGCTCGGCGAGCACAACTACCTCCAGCGCCTCACCGCGCCCCCCGGCGAAGGGGACTCCGACTGACGCGGAGCCACCTCCGCCCCGTCCCCCTCAGCGGAAGGCGGGGGCGTTCCGGCGGGCCCACTCGGCGAAGGTCCGGGCGGGGCGGCCGAGGACGTTCTCGACGTCGGGGCTGACGCGGCGCTCGGCCTCGGTGGGTTCGCCGAGGATCGACAGCGTCGTCTCGACCACCGGCTCGGGCATGAACCGCAGCATGTGCTCGCGGGCCTGGTCGCGGGTCAGCTCGACGAACCCGACGGGCTCGCCGAGCGCGTCGCCGATGGCCCGGGCCTGCTGCCTCGGCGTGACGGGCGCCGGGCCGGTGAGCTCGTAGATCCGGCCGGCGTGGCCGTCCCCGCGGAGGGCGGCCGCCCCGACCGCCGCGATGTCGGACGGGTCGACGGCCGGCAGGCCGACGTCGCCGAAGGGCGCGGCGACCGTGCGGGACGCGCGCACCGACTCGGCCCACGCGTAGGCGTTGCTGGCGAAGCCGCCCGGCCGCAGGATCGTCCAGTCGAGGCCCGACCCGCGGACGGCGTCCTCGATCCTCCCGGCGACGACGCCGTGCGAGGCCGAGTCCGGCCGGGTCGCGACGCCCTGCGAGGACAGCAGCACCACGCGCCGGACCCCGCCCGCCTTGGCCGCGTCGAGGACGGCGTGCGGGTCGATCAGGTGGGCGCTCATGCCGCCGTTCTGGAAGAACAGGGCGTCCGCGCCGTCGAGGACGGGGCGCAGCGAGTCCGCGTCGGTGAGGTCCGCGCGGTGGTGCTGGACGCCGTCCG
>NZ_JBFAOF010001437.1:0-1336 GCF_040675125.1 Spirillospora sp. NPDC049652
CACGACCGGCGTGGCCCGTGTCGACCGCGGCTTCACTGTAACGAGAAGGTCTGTCAGAGGCCCCTCCGGCGGCGATGTCGCGCCACGATCGACGGGGCGGAAGCGGCCCGGACCAGCGATCCGGACGCACCCCCCGACGCTTTCCGTCAAAACCGAATAAAAGGTCCTTATCGGGTGTCCGATTCGGTGGTGTCAGTGGCGCGTGTGACCCACGGTAAGCCGCGAAGTGGCCGGTGAAACGGCTGGTCACCCGTGCGGGTCGGTCACGGCCCGGGCACGGCTGGCCGAAGACGTTGACGGCGGCGCGTCCGTCCCGCGAGCATGGATCGCCCGACGATTCGGAGATCTCCACATCCGAGATTCCGGCGGGCGCGAAAGGAGCACGTGGCTGCCCCCATGAAGAGCGACCAGCGGGCGACGAGCGGACGGGGCGGGCTCACGACGGGCCCGGCGGCTGGCGGGCTCGGGTCCACCGGCCTCGGCACGGCGGGCGGGCAGCGGCTGCCGAGCGCGCCGCGCGAGCGCAGACCGGCGCTCGCGGCGCTGGCCGTGCTGCTCGTCCTGGGCGGCGCGCTCGCCAGCGCGTACCTGGTGATGGCGAGCGGGCAGCGGGTGTCGGCGATCCGGATCGGCCAGCCGGTCGCCGCCGGGCAGCGGATCCCGCTGTCGGCGCTGCGGGAGGTCCAGGTCGGCGACACCGGCATCGAGTACATCGCCTGGTCGGAACGTGCGAAGGTCGCCCAGACGTTCGCGGCGGTGCCGCTCGTGCGCGGCGCGCTGCTCACCAACTCCATGGTCAGCCGGACCAACGGCGCCGCGCAGGGACGCATGATCGTCGGCCTGTCGCTGAAGCCCGGCCAGTTCCCCGCCCGGGGCCTGGAGTCCGGCAAGCACGTCAGCCTTTACGCGGTCAGCGGCGGCAGCGGCGGCAACGGCGGCGCGGCCACCCGGGCCGGCGCGGTGCTCGCCCCGGACGCGATCGTCGTCGGCGCGTCGTCCGGCGGCAGCGGACGGCTCGGCAGCGACGGTCTCAGCCTGGACGTGGCGGTCCCGCCCGGCCAGGTCGCGCAGGTGACCCAGGCCGCCTCGAACGGGCTGGTCGCGGTCGCGCTCATCCCGGACGGCACGCAGCCGCAGGCGGGCGGCGGAACGGACGTCCCGCCGCCGAACGGCGAGACGCCGTCCGGCACCGGTGACACCCCGAACGGGACCGCGCCGTCCGGATCCTCCTCACCCCGTCAGCCCGAGCGCCCGAAGCGGACGCCCGGCACCGGCGGAGGCTGACCGTGGCCCTCATCGCGCTCGCCGCCGACAAGGGGGCCCCGGGCGTCAAGAC
>NZ_JBFAOF010001438.1:0-1336 GCF_040675125.1 Spirillospora sp. NPDC049652
CGCGCGGCACGTGCTGACGGGTCCGTGGCGCTCGCTGTCGGAGGGCGCGTTCCTGACCACGCAGCACGTGCGGATCGAGACCGACCCGCCGCTGCCGGTGGACGTGGACGGCGAGATCCGCGGCCGGACGCCCGTCTCGATCCGGCTGCTCGGCAACGCGCTGCGCGTGATCGTCCCGCAGTCCTTCCACGACACGTGAGGCGCCGCGTGAGGAGCTCGCCGCCGTGTCCTCAGAGCCGCGCTCCGGAGCCGCCGAGCAGGTGCCAGGTGCCGCCGAAGTCGTAGAGCCCTGCGCCGCGGGCGTCCCCGGTGTAGTAGTCGTCCGCGAACCGATACAGCCGGTGCCCCGCATAGGTGACCTGCTCGGTACCGTCCGGCCGCCGCACGGTCCCGAGCAGGTCGGAGCGCGCTCCCGCGCCCGCGCGCGGCGCGCCCTTCGTGAGGTACGGCGGCCACCTCGCCTGGCACGCCTTCGGGCACCCGGACGCTCGGCCGCTCTCCGGGACGAACGTGTAGAGCGCCGCACCCGTGTCGTCCATCAGGGCCGGGCCGCGCGAGGTGGTGCCGACGGCCGTCCACGCCCGCGCCGACCGCGCGGGCAGGGTATGGCCGGGCGTGTCCATGTCCTCGGTGGACGATCCTTGGCCGCACCCGGCGAGCGCACCCGCCAGGACTCCTGCGATCACGAACCTGACGTTCATGCGCGCCTCCCGTCCCGGCTGGATTGTGCCCGGCACAGGCACTCGCCCCGCCCTCGGGAACGGAGAAAGGCTGGCCACATGAGGCGCCCGAAGGACCTCCGCGGTGTCAGCCCCGCAGGGCCAGCAGGTCATCGTCCGTGAGCTCCAGCTCCCCGGCCGCGACATTCTCCTCCAGGTGCGCGAGCGAGGACGTGCCGGGAATCGCCAGCGTCACCGGCGACAGCGCCAGCAGCCCTGCCAGCAGCACCTGCGCCGGAGTGGCGTCATGCCGGGCGGCGACGGCCTTGAGGCGCGCGTCGTCCGGCACGCCGAACCCGCCGAGCGGGAAGTACGGCACGTAGGCGATGCCGCCCTCCTCGCAGGCCCGCAGCATCTCGACGTCGGCGGGACGGGTGACGTCGAACCGGTTCTGAAGCGCCGTGACCGGCGCGATCGCGCGGGCCTCGGCGAGCTGCGCCGCGTCCACGTGGCTCACGCCGAGGTGCCGGATCAGGCCCTCCTCGCGGAGCGCGGCGAGCGCCTCGAACCGCTCGGCGACCGACTCGCCGCCCGGCGCCTCGATGCCGCCGGGACGCAGGTAGACCAGGTCGAGCCGGTCGAGGCCGAGTTCGCGCAGGTTCCGCTCGACCTGGTCT
>NZ_JBFAOF010001439.1:0-1336 GCF_040675125.1 Spirillospora sp. NPDC049652
GTGGCGGTCTCGACCGCCCGCGCCCAGGAGGGGGCGCTGCGGGCGCCGTCGCTCCAGGTGAGCCGCCCGGGCGGGGCGGGCGTGGACGCGGCGGGCGGCGCCGCCGGCGGCCGCCCGCCGAACGGGTCGCCGGGCGGGGAGTCGGCGGGGTCGCCGATGGTGGTGACCCAGGCGTGCCCGTCGCGGCGGCCCAGCACGAACCGCGGGACGATCAGCACCGAGTCCGCCGCCTTGGGGTCGAAGCCGAAGCTGCCGAACGCGACGGGGCCGGTGCCGGGCAGCCGCAGCGGGTCCTCGACCTCGGCGCCGCCGAACACCTCCTGCAGCCACGCGTCGGCGGCGGCGAACCGGTCGTGGCCGCCGGGCAGCTCCAGCCGGGCGGTCTCGCCCCAGCCGACCAGGCCCTCGCCGTTGCGGACCCAGGCCAGCGCCGTGGGGTGCGGGAGCCGCGACAGCAGGTCGCCGGGGTCGGCGACCGGCGTGGTGCGGACGACGAGGCGGCCGGGTGCGTGCACGGCGAGCTTCACGCACGCCACTCTACGGGAGTTTTGAACCCGTTCAAACCGGCGGGGTGGGAGCGTGTGCTGAGGTCTACGCCACAGCGCCCGGCCCCGGTCACCGCCCGGCGGACCACCCTGAAAGTCCCCAGAACGCCCAGTGGAAAACCCCCGCAAGGCGGCAGGACGAGCCCAGGCGCACCCGAACGGTCCCCAAAGGGGCGTGAAGCGGCGTGCCGGGCCGGACGCGGCAGGGCCGGGACAAGGCCGGGGGAGGGGCGGGGCAGGGCCGTGGAAACGGCGAAAGGCCCGCCGGGAACGGCGGGCCCTCACAGCGCGAGGCGGAGATCAGGAGCGGCGGCCCGCGAACCGCCAGGCGACCGGCAGCAGCCCCGCCGCCAGCAGCACCTTCAGCACGTCCCCGGCCAGGAACGGCGTGACGCCAAGGTGCAGCGCCTTGTCCAGGCCCACGTGCAGCGACGCCATCAGGTACGGCACGCCGACCAGGTAGATCAGCACGGTGCCGAACGTCATCGTCGCGACCGTCCGCAGCGGCGTGCGGTCCCCGCCGCGCTCGGCGAGCCGGCCGACGACCGCGGCGGCCAGGACGAACCCGAGCACGTAGCCGAGCGACGGCATGGACGCCCCGGAGGTGCCCTCGGCGAACCACGGGACCCCCGCGACGCCCGCCGCCAGGTACAGCAGCATGCCGAGCGCGGCGCGGGTGCGGCCGAGCGCCGCGCCCGCCAGCAGCACGGCGAAGGTCTGCCCGGACACCGGCACGGGCGTGCCGGGCAGCGGGATCGAGATCTGCGCGGCGAGCCCGACCAGCGCGGCCG
>NZ_JBFAOF010001440.1:0-1333 GCF_040675125.1 Spirillospora sp. NPDC049652
GTCGTCCAGCGCGGTCGCGCCGGGCGCGCCGGGCACCGCGCCGGGGACGCCGCCCGAGCCGCCGGGCCCGCTGCCGATCAGGGCCATCATGAGCTGCTGCGCGGTCGGCCGCTGGGCCGGGTTCTTGACCAGGCAGGCGGCGATCAGGTTGTGCAGCTCGGGCGGCAGGCCGGCCAGTGACGGCTGCTCGTTCATCACCCGGTTGATCACCGCGACCACGGTGTCGTCGCCGAACGGCGGCCGCGCGGTCGCGGCGAACACCATGGTCGAGCCCCAGGCCCAGACGTCCACGGCCTCGGTCAGGCGCTCCCCGGCGACCTGCTCGGGCGCCATGTAGGACGGGGTGCCGATCGCCTTGGTGGCGTTGGTCTGGCCCGCGTCCAGGGCGCGCGCGATGCCGAAGTCGATCACGCGCGGGCCGTCCGGGGCCATGATCACGTTGTGCGGCTTGAAGTCGCGGTGCACGATGCCCGCCTGGTGGATCGCCACCAGCGCGGTCGCGGTGCCGATCGCGAGGCGCTCCAGCGCCGCGCCGGTGATCGGCCCCTGGTCGGTGACCTGCTTGTACAGCGACGGCCCGGGCACGTACTCGCTGGCGATCCACGGCTGGTCGCCCGCGACGTCGGCCTCCAGCACCTGCGCGGTGCAGAACCGGGCGACCTGCATGGCCGCCTGCGACTCGCGGACGAAGCGGTGGCGGGCCTGGTCGTCGGCGGCCAGGTCGGCGCGCAGCAGCTTGATCGCCGCCTTGGCCCCGGACGGGTCCACACCGAGGTAGACGACGCCCTGACCGCCCTCTCCGAGACGTTCGGTCAGGTCGTAGGTCCCCAGCCGCCGGGGATCTCCCGGCTGCAAGTCCGGCATGGAACAACTCCTTCGGCGGGCGTACTCGGCGACGCTCAGGCGCTGGACGGGGTACGAGCTTACGCGAGCAGGGGCGCGCCCATCGCGTGTTCGCCCCGCGGGACCATACCCACTAAATCGCCGCAAAGCAGTGTGGCGGCGGGCTCCCGCCCGGAGCGGTCGGGGACGGCTGGCAGACTTCGACCATGAGCATCAGCTATCCGCGGCAGACCGCCCGCACCCGCCGGTTCACACTCGGCGTCCCGCGCGCCTTCCAGATCGCGCCCGACGGGTCCCGGGTGGCTTTCCTGCGCACCAGAGCGGGCGACGACCCGGCCACCTGCCTGTGGACGCTGGACCCGGCCACCGGCGCGGAGACGCTGGTCGCCGACCCGGCGGCGCTGGCGGTCGCCGGGGAGCAGAACCTGCCCGCCGAGGAGCGCGCCCGGCGCGAGCGGGCCCGCGAGGGCGCGGGCGGCATCGTCGGCTT
>NZ_JBFAOF010001441.1:0-1330 GCF_040675125.1 Spirillospora sp. NPDC049652
CAGCGCACCGCCGTGCAGGCCGACCCCGCGATGCTCACCGCGATCACCGGCCGCTGGGTGCCGGGCGCCGGGCGGACGGTCACGACCGACCACCCCTTCCGCAAGCACCTGGACGACCTGCGCGTCGGCGACACCGTCGTCGCCGGGCCGCGCCGGGTCACGCTGGAGGACGTCGAGCACTTCGCCGAGTTCACCGGCGACACCTTCTACGCCCACATGGACGAGGAGGCCGCCGCCGCCAACCCGTTCTTCGACGGGCGGGTGGCGCACGGCTACCTGGTCCTGTCGTTCGCGGCCGGGCTGTTCGTCGACCCCGACCCGGGGCCCGTGCTGGCGAACTACGGACTGGAGAACCTGCGCTTCCTGACCCCGGTCTACCCCGGCGACGAGATGACCGCGACGCTCACCGCCAAGCAGCTCGTTCCGCGCGAGGGCGCGGACCACGGCGAGGTCCGCTGGGACGTGGACGTCACGAACCAGAAGGGCGAGTCGGTCGCCAAGTACGACCTGCTGACCCTCGTCGCGAAGCGCGCCTGACGGCCCGCCCGCCGCGGTTCCGGCCGCCGCGGTTCCGCTTCGTGCCGATCAGCCGGTGAGCGACTGGGTGCCGAGGACGTTGAGGAGCGCGAGCTTCTCGGCGTCCTCGGTGCCCGGCTCGGCGGTGAAGAGCATGACGCGCAGGTCGGCGCCCATGACGGTGAACACGTCGCAGTCCAGCTCGACCGCGCCGACCCGCGGATGGTCGATGATCTTGCGGTGGACCTCGTGCTCCCGGACGACGCCGGAGTCCCACAGCCGCGCGAACCGCTCGCTCCCGGCCCGCAGCTCGGCGATCAGGTTCCGCAGCGCCAGGTCGGCCGGGTAGGCGGCCGCCGCCGTCCGCAGGTCGCTGACCAGGGCGGTGTGGAACTCCAGGAGCGATTCGGGGGTGTGCCGCGCCCACCCGCCGGGGCCGAGGAAGTGCCGCCAGATCACGTTGCGCTCGTGGCCGCGCCAGCCGGACGGGTCGCCCATCAGCGCGGCATACGGCCGGTTGACCAGCAGGATCGTCCAGGCGGCGTCGTAGACCGCGACCGGGATGTCCGCCATCCGGTCCAGCAGCCGGTGCACGCCCGGGGTGACGAACCTCGGCACCGTCTCCGGCCCCGGCGGGACCAGCCCGGCCAGCCGGAACAGATGGGCCCGCTCCTCGCCCGACAGCCGCAGCGCCCGCGCGATGGCCTCCACGACCTGCCCGGACGGGTGGACCGCGCGGCCCTGCTCCAGCCGGGTGACGTAGTCCGCCGAGATGCCGGCGAGCATCGCCAGCTCCTCGCGGCGCAGTCCGCTC
>NZ_JBFAOF010001442.1:0-1329 GCF_040675125.1 Spirillospora sp. NPDC049652
CTTATGGGGCTGCGCTCGCCGCGGGCCGCCCGCGCGGTGGACCGGCGGCTGCGCGCGGCGAGCCGCCGCCTGCCCGGCCGCGCCGGGCGCTGGCTGCTCCGCGCCGACGGCGCGCTGCTGTCGGTGCGGGAGCGGACCGTGGACGTGCTGCGCACCGGCTGGCGCGGCCTGACCTGGGGCATGGCGGTCTACCTGCTGCTGCAGGCGGCGCTGCTGTACGGGTGCCTGCTCGCGGTCGGCGCGCACGTCCAGATCGCCGAGGCGGTCGCGGTGTTCGCGATCAACCGGATGCTGACCACGGCCGTGGTCACGCCGAGCGGCGCGGGCATCAGCGAGACCGGCACGGCCGCGCTGCTCGTCTCCTTCGGCGTGCCCGCCGGACCCGCCGCGGCGGCGACGATCCTGTACTCCTTCTACACCTACGCCGTGGAGATCCCGGCGGGCGGCGCGGCCTGGCTGACCTGGCTCCTCGTCCGCCGGACGAGCCCGGCGGGGCCGGTCGCGCCGCCGCGGGCCCTGGTCCGCAAATGACGCGGCGTGAAAGAATCGTTACCCCGAGTGGAGCATGCCTAGAGGCGGTCTGACCGATAAACACCACATGGGGGGAGAAGGGGTGATACCGCTCGCACGCCGGTATCGCCTGCTCTCGGAGGCGGGCCGCGGCGGGATGGGCACGGTGTGGCGCGCCCACGACGAGCTGCTCGACCGCGAGGTGGCGGTGAAGGAGGTCCGGCTGCCCGAGCGGCTGACCGTCGGGGAACGCCGGCTCGCCTGCCGCCGGATGGTCGAGGAGGCCCGCGCCACCGCCGCGCTCCGGCACCCCGGCGTCGTCGAGGTCTTCGACATCGTGATGGAGGACGGCCGGCCCTGGATCATCATGGAGTTCCTCCGGGCCCGCTCGCTGCACGCGGTGCTCGCCCAGGACGGGCCGCTCCCGCCCGCCCGCGCCGCCGAGATCGGCCTGGCGCTGCTGTCGGTGCTGCGCGCCGCGCACGCCGAGGGCATCCTGCACCGCGACGTCAAGCCGTCCAACGTGCTGCTCTGCGACGACGGGCGGGTGCTGCTCACCGACTTCGGCCTGGCCGTCCACATGCACGGCGGCGTCCACGGGGGGACGGGCGTGCACGGCGGCCCCGGACAGGACGACACGCTCGTCGCCGGGATCGAGGGCTCGCCCGCCTACCTGGCGCCCGAGCGGGTGCGCGGACGGCCGTCCGACCCGGCGTCCGACCTGTGGTCGCTCGGCGCGACACTGTACGCGGCGGTCGAGGGCCGCTCGCCGTTCCTGCGCAGCCACGCGCTCGCGTCGATGGTCGCGGTGCTCCTGGG
>NZ_JBFAOF010001443.1:0-1327 GCF_040675125.1 Spirillospora sp. NPDC049652
GCCGCCTCCGAATCCCCCGGCCCCGCCTCCTCCTCCGCCACCACCACCGCCCCCGCCGCCGGTGATACCTCCGCCACCGCCGCCTCCCGCGCCCCCGGCTCCGCCGCCCGGGACGCCGCCGAAGCCTCCGGCCGCACCGCCCGCGGCACTGCCACCCGCGCCGCGGCCGCGTCCGGCCCAGCCGCCGGTCCAGCCGGCTCCGGCAGCAGTCGCACCGGCTCCGCCGCCGGCCGCCCCGGCACGCCCGGCCGCGCCCGCCAAGCCCGCGCCGAAGGCGCCGGTCCGGGTGCACTTCCACAAGCCGGTCCACCCGGTGGCGGCCACCCGGCCGAAACGGCACCCCGGGCTGTTCACGCCGCTGATCTTCGTGATCTTCGCGGTCGTGATCAGCGCGGGTGTCGCCGCCCTGTTCGCGGTCTGACACCGGGCTCCCACGCCGCGTCCGCCGCACCCGCGCACCAGCGGGTGCGGCGGACGCGGTTCAGTGCGTCAGCGGGTCAGCAGGTGACGGTGCAGGCGCAGCCAGGGTGCGCCCGCGCAGCGAGCCGCGAGCTCGTCCGGCGGCAGCCACGCCGCCTCGGCGCACTCGCTGTCCTGCGCCGGACGCGTCGCGGGGCCCGGGCCGTCCACGCGGGCGGTGTAAAACGCCATGAACGTCCGCGCCGGATAGCCGTAGCCGTCCGGCGCGGCGGCCTCCAGCGTGATCGCCTGCCCGCCGAACAGCTCCAGGCGGTCCGCCGGGATGACCAGCCCGGTCTCCTCGGCCAGTTCGCGGACAGCCGCCTCCACCGGTTCCTCACCCGGCTCCACGTGCCCGCCGGGAACCTCCCAGCCGCGGCCCGCCCGGTCCACCCGCGTCAGCAGCGTCCGGTCGGCCGCGTCCAGGACCAGCGCGAACGCCGTCGTCACCACCCTGCCGTCGGCGGGCAAGTCCTCCGTCAGCATCAGATCCATCCGGTGCGCGACCGGGATCCACGGGACCGTCACCGTTTCCACCACCATGCCCGCCATGATCGCCCATCACGGCTCCCGGCTCGGCGGACGGGCATCAAGCGGCCGGGCCGGTGACCGGGGTCGTCGGACCCGGTCACCGGCCCGGAACAACCGGTCGCCGGACGAAGCTCAGAGGCGGCCCTCGAACAGGGCGCGGACGCCCGGCTCGGACCGCAGCAGGTCCAGGGCCATCTCCGCGTGCCCCGGCACGTACCCGTTGCCGATCAGCATCGTCACGTCCGCCGCCAGACCCTCCGCGCCCAGCGCCGCCGCCGGGAACGACGTCGCCATCGAGAAGAACACGACCGTCCCGCCCGCGGCGGTCCCCAGCACC
>NZ_JBFAOF010001444.1:0-1324 GCF_040675125.1 Spirillospora sp. NPDC049652
GCGGCTCGCCGAGGTCGTCCGGCAGGTCGCCGGAGGCGCCCGCTACATCGACCCGCAGCTCGCCGCCGACGCCCTCGCCGCCGAGGAGTGCCCGCTCACCCCGCGCGAACTCGACGCGCTCCGCGCCGCCGCCGGCGGTGAGCCCGTCTCCCGCATCGCGAGGACGCTCGGGCTGTCCGAGGGGACCGTCCGGAACTACCTCTCCGCCGCCGTCACCAAGCTCGGCGTCGACAACCGCCACGCCGCGGCCCAGATCGCCCGCGACAAGGGCTGGCTGTCCTGAGCCGACCTCCGACTCAGCCCAGCAGGACGCCCATGAACAGGGCGAGGAGGGCGGAGAGGCCGCCCACGGCCCCGGTGACCGCGAGCATCGGGCGGGACTTGGTGAAGGCGTGCCAGGCGGCGGCGATGCCGGACAGGGCCACGAAGGCGAGCTTGACGTACAGCGTCGTCTTGTAGTCGTCGCTGGTGTCGTCGCCGACCGCCGCGATGTTCCAGCCGCCGGTGACGATCAGGACGGCGAACGCGACCCAGGCGACCTTGTTGAACGCGCGGGCGGCCTGCTTCGGGATGTCGCCCCCCGCCCTGCGCAGCACCGGGAGCAGGGCGGTCAGGGTGAGCTGGCCGCCGACCCACACGGTGGCCGCGAGGACGTGCAGGAAGATCCTGATGGTGTCGGTGGTGACGGGGAGCATGCGTCCTCCGGACGGTTCAGAGCGGTGCTGCGATTCTCCCAGTAGGGTCCGCAGCGGCCGATTTGGGGCGTCCCCTGCGCCAGGCCACCACGCCCGACGCGCCCGCGATGACCAGGAAGAGCGCGCACGCCCAGGCGAACCAGTCGCCGAACCGCGCATAGAGCGTGCTGGCCGGGCGGCCTGGCACCCGTCCCGTCACCGAGACGAATCCTGGCCGGTCGGTCGAGCGCAGCGCCTGGACCCGGCCGTACGGATCGCTGATCATCAGGTCGCCGGCCCGGGCGTTCCGGGCGATGCCGACGCCGCTCTCGACGCCGCGGACCAGCGCCATCCGGCCGTGCGCCCAGGCGTCGGAGTGGAAGTCCCAGGCGGGCGCGAGCAGTGCCGCCGCGCCGTCGGACCGGTAGGCGCGGACGAGCCCGGGGAAGTCCAGGTCCTTGCAGATGATCACGCCCCAGCCGGGACGTCCCGGGACGGCGACGCGCCGGGTCCCGGGCGTGAAGTCGGACTCCAGGCCGGGGATCAGATGGTGCTTGGCGTACTCGGCGGGCCGTCCGCCGTCCGGCGTGAAGACGAGGGCGGAGTTGCGGACCGTCCCGCCCGTCCGCCGGGGTCACCCACCGGACGGG
>NZ_JBFAOF010001445.1:0-1323 GCF_040675125.1 Spirillospora sp. NPDC049652
GGGCAGGTCGCCGGCGAGGACGTCACGGAGCGTCCGGTGCAGGTCGGCGGCGTTCAGCGCGGCCTCGATGTGCGGCCCGGTCGATCCCTCGGCGTGCTCGACGGCCGCCAGGAACCAGGCGACGAAGAACGCCCGCTCGTCCGGGACGAAGGGCGCGACCTCCAGCTGCCGGACGTAGTGGATCGGGTCCTCGCCCCACGTGGGGCCGTGCGCCGCGAGCAGCTCCCGGTACTCGGCCAGCGCGCGCCGCACCGCCTCGGGCATCTCCGGCGCGTCCCGCGTGCAGTCTCCGCACATCCCGCCCTCCCGCCGTTCCGAGGTCCTGCCGTCCCGCCGTCGGGCCGCCAGCGTGACACGGCGGGACGGCGGGGCGGACGGGTGCGGGCTGGCCGGTTACGGCCGGACGTTGCGGGCGCGGAACGCGGCGGTCTTCACCCGGTTCTGGCAGGCGGTCGAGCAGTAGCGGCGGGTGCCGTTGCGGGAGGTGTCGACGTAGACGCGGTCGCAGGCGGGCGCGGTGCAGACGCCGAGCCGGTCGTACAGCTCGCCGCCGAGGACGACCGCGAGGCCGGTCGCGCAGGGGCCGCCCCACTCGGCGGCCACGCCGCTGTCGGCGCCGTGGAAGTGCAGGTGCCAGGGTTCGCCGTCGTGCCGGGCCAGGCGCGGGCGGGCGGCGGTGTCGGCCAGCATCCGGTTGACCCGCTCGGCCGCGTCGTCCACGTCGCCCCGCGCGACGGCCTCGAACACCTCCCGCAGCCGGGCGGCGACGGCGGCCAGCTCGTCCAGCTCGGCCTCGGTGAGGCGCTCGCCCCGGGCGGGCCCGCCCCAGACGGCGAACGCGGCGGCGGCGCGCTCGGCCGGGTCGGCCGGGGGCTCGTAGGGCCGGCCGCGGCGCTCGCCGGGGGTCAGGGCGTTGACCAGCTCGACGGCGGCGGAGACCACCCGATCCGAGTGACTGTTGAAATCCACTTGACCAGTTACATTTCGCAGGGGACGATGTGACTCCCAAAAGCCTACACGGCAGTTACAGGAGGGTCCATGAGCACACTCGCCCCGACCGTCGCCCAGCGCTGGATCACGCGGTGGGACCGGCAGCAGGAGGGCTACCTGCCGGACCGCGAGGAGCGCTTCACCGCCCTGATCGACGCCGTGGAGGCGGCGGGCCGCCCGGACCCGCTGGTCCTGGACCTCGGCTGCGGCCCCGGCTCGCTGTCGGCGCGGCTGCTCGACCGGCTGCCGGACGCCACGGTCGTCGCCGTGGACACCGACCCGCTCCTGCTCGCCCTCGGCCGGTCGGTGCACACCGGCCGCGCGAACCTGCGG
>NZ_JBFAOF010001446.1:0-1322 GCF_040675125.1 Spirillospora sp. NPDC049652
GCGCCGGTTCCGCCCGGTCCGCCGGGCCCGGGGGGCGGCCCGGGAGCCTCGGACGGCTCCTGCGGTGCGGCGGTGGCGTCGCTCATGAGAGCTCCTCGCGGAGGTAGTCGCGCCAGTCGGCGGTGAAGGTGTCCGGGCGGAGGCCCAGGACCCGGCGCAGCGCGGCGGCCTCGGGCTCCCGCCCGGCCGCCCGGTACAGCCGGACGAGGGTCGGTTCACCGTACCGGTCGGCGACCATGCGGCAGGCGAGCCACGCCTCCTGGTAGGCCTGCGAGAGCCGTCCCGACGCGCCGTCGAAGTCGGCGCGCGCGGGGAGGGCGCCGGGGATCCGCCCGGCGGCCACCTCGGCCGCCAGCTCGCGCGCCGCCGACCTCGCGGTGATCTTCGCCCGGCGGTACCCGACGTAGTCGGCGAAGCCCTCGATGAGCCAGATCGGGGTGCGGGCGTCGCGCGCGCCGCCAGTGGCGACGTGGGTGAGCTCGTGGGTGAGGACGACGTCGCGGCCGAGGGCGTTGAGGCGTCCGAAGGCGGGGGAGACGACGACGCGGTCCTGACCGGGCGAGCCGTCCGGGCCGGGGGCCACGACGGCCAGGGCGGCGAAGCGGGCGACGTCCTGGCCGCCGCCGGCGACGCGTCCGGCGAGGGCGGCGTCGGCCGGGGCGAGGGCCACGGCACGGCGGGCCCAGGTCGTCCCGGTGACGGCGGTCACAGCGGGCACGGCGGCGGACAGCCGCCGGGCGATCTCGTCCAGCCCGGCCGCGTCGCCCGCGACCAGCACAGATCCCTTGCGGACGACGCTGAGCGGCCCGGCGTCGGCGATGTCGGCGTCGCCCGCGAGCCCGGCGGACGAGCCGTCCCCGATGATCGTCCAGCCGCCGGGGCGGGGGGCGAAGGCGAGGTAGCGGGTGCGGGCGACCGGGCCGGTGTCGAATCCGGTGATCCGGTAGCGCATCGACACCTGGACGACCCCCGAGGCGCCCTGGGGCGGCCCGGGGCGCTCCTCCCAGCCGTCCAGGGGGAGCTTGGCCAGATTGTCGAACAGGCGGGCCTGGGCCTGCTGGAACGCGGCGGGCGCGTTGGCCACGGTGGCGAGGAAGGCGATCCGGTTGCGCTCCCGGACGGCCCGCGCCCGGTTCGCCAGGACGGCCGCCACGGCCCCCCGGTCAGGGGCCCCGCCCGGGGACGCGGTCGGTTCGGCGGTGCCGGTGCCCTCGGAGGCCCCGTCCGGGCGGCGGGCCATCGCCCATATCCCCGCCCCGGCGGCGGCGCAGGCGGCCGCGCCGCCGGCGAACAGGCCGAGAGCCCGCCGCCGCGAGGGCCCC
>NZ_JBFAOF010001447.1:0-1320 GCF_040675125.1 Spirillospora sp. NPDC049652
CGATCGGGCCGCGAAGTCGGGGACCGGCAGCGCGGCCCGGTCGACCTTGCCGTTGGCGGTCACGGGGAACTCGTCCAGCAGCACGAACGCGGCCGGGACCATGTAGTCCGGAAGCTTGGCGGCCACGTGCTCACGCAGCCCCTCGGCCGAAGCGTCCGCCACCAGGTACGCGACCAGCCGCTTCGTCCCCGGCTGGTCCTCGCGCGCCAGGACGACGACCTGGGCGACGGCCTCGTGGGCGGCCAGCACCGCCTCGATCTCGGCCAGCTCGACCCGGAAGCCCCGGATCTTCACCTGCTCGTCCGCGCGACCGGCGAACTCCAGGATGCCGTCCCTCGTCCAGCGCACCAGGTCGCCGGTCCGGTACATCCGTCCGCCGGGGCCGAAGGGGCAGGCCACGAACCGCTCGGCCGTGAGCGCGGGGTTGGCGATGTAGCCGCGCGCCACCCCGGCTCCGGCGACGTACAGTTCACCGGTGACGCCCGGAGGGACGGGACGCAGGTACTCGTCCAGCACGTAGGCGCGGGCGTTGTCCATCGGACGGCCCATCGGCACCGGACCGTCCGCCTGGAGCGGATCGGTGAGCGGGATCTGGGTGGTGAACGCCGTGGTCTCGGTCGGGCCGTAGGTGGCGCGGACCGTCAGGCCCGGATGGGCGGCCAGGAGCGTCCGGACGGCGATCGGAGAGATCACGTCGCCCCCGGTCAGCACCTCGCGGACCCCGGTGAACATCTCCGGGGCCTGGTCGGCGAGCGCCGCGAACAGCCCGGAAGGGGCCACCACGTGGGTCACCTGGTGCTCGGTGACCAGGTCGGCCCGCTCGTAGACGTCCACCTCGCCCGGCGGCACGATGACCAGCCGGCCGCCACGCAGCAGCGGCGCCCAGATCTCGTAGGTCGAGGCGTCGAAGGCGTGGTTGGCCTGGACCAGCACCCGCTCCAGCACCTCATCGCTCCACGCCTCGTCAGCGCAGAAGTCGGCGACGTTGGCGTGCGTGACCGCTACGCCCTTGGGCGTCCCGGTCGAACCGGACGTGTAGATGACGTACGCGAGCTGGTCGGGCGAGACCGCGACATCGACCGAGGTCTCGTCCGGGTCCAGTGAGCCGAGGAACCCCTCGTCCACCACCAGCACCGGGCTCGCGTCGGCGAGCATGAACGCGATGCGTTCCGCCGGATAGGACGGGTCGATCGGCAGATAGGCCGCCCCCGCCTTCACCACTCCCAGCAACACCGCGATCAGATCGGCCGAACGCTCCAGCCGAACACCGACCAGATCCTCACGGCCCACACCACGTCCGGCCAGCGTCCGCGCCACACG
>NZ_JBFAOF010001448.1:0-1316 GCF_040675125.1 Spirillospora sp. NPDC049652
GGCGGGTTGGGCCCGCCGGGCGGGCCCGGCGCGCCCGGCGCCCCGTCCGTCAGCGCCCGCACCGACTCGTCCCTCACCCTCACCTGGACGGCCGGGACCGGCACCCCGACCGGCTACCGCGTCTACGAGGGCTCCACGGTCGCCGCGACCGTCACCGGGACGACCGCGACGCTGTCCGGCCTCGCCGCCTGCTCGACCCACACCTACACGGTCAAGGCGTACGACGCGAAGGGCGAGTCCCCGGCGAGCGCCGCCGTCACCGGCACGACCAGCGGCTGCGCGACCGGGCCGCTGCCCAAGCACTTCCTCACCGGCTACTGGCAGGACTTCGTCAACTCCGCCAAGCCGCTGAGGCTCGCGGACGTCCCGAGCGAGTACGACCTGGTCGCGGTCGCGTTCGGCGACGCCACCGGCAAGCCAGGGGAGGTCGCGTTCACGCTCGACTCCGGCCTGTCCACGGCGCTCGGCGGGTACACCGACGCCCAGTTCAAGGCCGACATCGCCACGCTGCACGGCAGAGGTAAGAAGGTGATCCTGTCGGTCGGCGGCCAGAACGGGACCGTCCAGGTCGGGGACGCGTCGTCCGCCGCGACGTTCGCGTCCAGCATGGGAAGGATCATCAGCGCGTACGGGTTCGACGGCGTGGACATCGACCTGGAGAACGGCGTCAACCCGACGTACATGGAGCAGGCCCTGCGCGCGCTGCGCTCGCAGGCCGGCGCGAACCTCATCATCACGATGGCCCCCCAGACCATCGACATGCAGTCCACCGGGGCGTCCTACTTCCAGCTCGCGCTGAAGATCAAGGACATCCTCACCGTCGTGCACACCCAGTTCTACAACTCCGGCGCCATGCTCGGCTGCGACCAGAAGGTGTACGGGCAGGGCTCGGTCGACTTCATGACCGCGCTCGCCTGCATCCAGCTGCAGAACGGGCTGCGGCCCGACCAGGTCGCGCTGGGCCTGCCCGCGGGGGCGGGCGCGGCGGGCGGGGGCGTCGTCTCGCCGAGCCTGGTGAACAGCGCCCTGGACTGCCTCGCGCGCGGCACGAACTGCGGCTCGTTCAAGCCGTCGCAGACCTACCCCGACATCCGCGGCGCGATGACCTGGTCCATCAACTGGGACGTCACCAACGGCAACGGCTTCGCCAAGACCGTCCGGCCGCACCTCGACACGCTCCCGTAGCCCCTTCCGAGCATCGCCCCCACCCCCGAGAGAAGGATGACCATGCGATCCGCCCACGCGAAGGTCGCCCTGGCCGTCGCCGCCGTCCCCGCGGCGTCCCTGGCCGCCGTCCTGGCCGCGCCCGCCGGGAC
>NZ_JBFAOF010001449.1:0-1316 GCF_040675125.1 Spirillospora sp. NPDC049652
CTCATCACGGCCCACCACCTCGTCGTGGACGGCGTGTCCTGGCGGATCCTCCTGCCCGACCTGGTCGCGGCCTGGGCCGGGGCCGAGCTCGAACCCGTCCCGACGTCGTTCCGGCGCTGGGCGCAGAAGCTCAACGCCGAGGCCGCGAACCCCGAGCGGCGCGCCGCCGAGGCGCCCCTCTGGCGGGAGATCGAGCAGACCCCGGACCCGGCGCTGGCGTCCCGCGCGCTCGACCCAGGAACGGACACGTTCGGCACCGCGCGGCACCTCACCGTCGAGCTCCCCGCCGACGTGACCGGGCCACTGCTGACCGACGTCCCGGCGGCGTTCCACGCCCGGGTGAACGACGTGCTGCTCACCGCGCTCGCCGTCGCCGTCGCCGACTGGCGGGACGACCCGGGCACGGCTGTCCTCGTGGACCTCGAAGGGCACGGCCGCGAGGAGATCGTGCCCGGCGTCGAGCTGTCCCGGACGGTCGGCTGGTTCACCTCGGTCTTCCCGGTCGCGCTCGACGCGGGCGCGGTGTCCCGGAGCGAGGTCGAGCGCGGCGGCGAGGCGGCCGGGACCGCCCTGAAGAGGGTCAAGGAGCAGCTGCGCCGCATCCCGGACAACGGCATCGGCTTCGGCCTGCTCACCGCCGGCGGCGAGCAGGCCGACCGCGCCGACCCGGCCGGTTCGCGCCGGACGCCGCAGATCGCGTTCAACTACCTCGGCCGGACGGCCGCCGCCGAGGACGGCGACGCCGACTGGTCGCCCGCCGGGCCGGACGACAACGCCGCGCTTGCCGCCGGCCAGGACGACGCGCTCGGCCTGGTCCACGCGGTCGAGGTCAACGCGCACACCCGCGTCCTGCCGTCCGGGCCGGTGCTGTCGGCGACCTGGACGTACGCGGGCGGGCTGTTCGGCGAGGACCGGATCCGGGCCCTCGCCGACCGCTGGACCGGCGCGCTGCGCGGCCTGGCGGCGCACGTGACCGAGGGCGCTGGCGGCGGGTTCACCCCGTCCGACCTGTCACTGGTCGAGATCGACCAGGACGAGATCGACGAGCTGGCCGCCGAATTCGACGACCTCTCCGACTGGGAGCTGGATTGACCGCCGACCCCAAGCCCGACCCGGCGAACGCCGCCCCCCACGCTGCCCCGGACGCTGCTCCGCAGGCCGCGCCGAAGCCCGGCCAGAGGAAGCCGTCGCAGCTCCAGGACGTCTGGCCGCTGTCGCCGCTGCAGCAGGGCCTGTTCTTCCACGCCCGCTACGCCGACGCGTCCGCCGACGTCTACACCGCGCAGGCCGTGGTGGAACTGCGCGGCGCGCTCGAC
>NZ_JBFAOF010001450.1:0-1311 GCF_040675125.1 Spirillospora sp. NPDC049652
GAGCGCCGCGCGGTCCGCGGCGACCCGGTCGTGCGGCTGGCGGCGCAGGGCGGCGAGTTCGAGATCCAGGTCGGGGGTGGGGGAGGTCGGCGGCGGGCACGCGAACGCGGCGATGAGCCGGGGGCCGACCAGCTCCGCCAGTGGCCCCAGGCGGGTTCCGGAGGCGGCCAGCCGGGGCCGGACGGCCTCGGCCCACCGGCGGTGCAGCGGGTGCTCGTCGGGGTACTTGAGCGTCCGGACCGCCGCCACCGCCTCCCACAACGGCGAGATGGCGAACCGGGTGCAGGCCAGGTCGTCGGCCGAGAAGGTCAGTTCGAGCACGCGGATCCCTCCTGGATTCGGTCCAGACTAAATCCGTCGAGGGCGGGCGCGGTCGTCGGCGAGGGTTCCGCGCATGACGACCCTCACCCGAGAAGCGCCGGGGCCGGTCCTGGCCGAACGCGACTTCCGCCTGCTGTTCACCGCGGCCGCCGCCTCCAAGATCAGTTCTCAGCTCGGCACCCTCGCCCTCCCGCTGCTCGCGCAGACCGTCCTGCACGCCGGGCCGGGCCGGGTCGGTCTGCTGGCCGCGCTGAGCACCGCCGCGTTCCTGCTGGTCGGACTGCCGGCCGGGGCGTGGGCGGACCGGATGCGCAAGCGCCGCGTGATGGTCGCCGCCGACCTCGTCCGGGCCGGGCTGGTCGGGTCCGTCCCGGCCGCCTGGGCGCTCGGCGTGCTCACCCTGCCGCAGCTCTACGCGGTCGCGCTGCTGACCGGCGTCGCGACGGTCTTCTTCGACGTCGCGCACCTCAGCGTGCTGCCCGCCCTGGTCGGACGCGACCGGCTCGTGGCCGCCAACTCCGCGCTCGCCGGCCTCAACACCGTCGCGGACGTCTCGGGACGCGGCGTCGGCGGCTTCGTCGTCCAGGGCCTCGGCGCGCCCTTCGCCGTCCTGGCGGACGCGGTCGGCTACCTGTGGTCGGCGTGCTTCCTGCGGAACCTGCGTCCCGCCGAGCCCTCCGAGCCAGTAGAGCCCTCCGAGTCGGCTGGCCGTGTCCAGGCCGCCGGGCGGCGCGGTGTGGGAGAGGGGCTGCGGTTCGTCTTCGGGCACCCGACTCTGCGGCCGGCGATCCTGGAGGGCGCGCTCAGCAACTTCAGCATCCAGTTGTGCCAGGTCGCGTTCCTGGTGTTGTTCACCAGCGAGCTGCGGTTGCCCCCCGGTGTGCTGGGCCTGTTCCTGGCGGCGGGCGGATTGGGCGCGTTCATCGGGTCGGTCGCCGCTCCCGTCCTCGCCCGGCGCCTCGGCGTCGGCCGCGCCCTGTGGCTCGCCGG
>NZ_JBFAOF010001451.1:0-1308 GCF_040675125.1 Spirillospora sp. NPDC049652
CCGCGACCGCGGACGGGCACGCCGTCGCGGTGAAGGTCATCGACGGCAGCCCCCGCGCCACCACCGCCATCGCGCTGCGCGCGCTCGCCGCGCTCGGCGTCGACACCACTCCCGCCGCGCCGCTCGGCGCCGTCCCCGTCCTCGGCGGCGGACGCCCCGTCGGCGAGATCCGCACCACCCCGGAAGGACACCTGTGAGCCTCACCCACGAGATCTGCATCGACAGCGTCGAGGGCGCCATCGCGGCCGAGAGGGCGGGCGCCCACCGCGTGGAGCTGTGCGCGGCGCTGTTCGACGGCGGGCTCACCCCCACCCTTGGAACGGTCCGCGCCGCGCTCGCCGCGGTGTCGACGATCCGGGTGCACGTCATCATCCGCCCGCGCGGCGGCGACTTCATCTTCGACGAGCACGAGATCGCCGCGATGGAGGACGACGTCGTCGTGGCCCGCGAGGCCGGCGCGCACGGCGTGGTGATCGGCGCGCTCACCCCGGAGGGCGAGGTCGACCGCGCGGTCAGCGAGCGGCTCATGAAGGCCGCCGGGAACCTCTCGGTCACCTTCCACCGGGCCTTCGACATGGCCGCCGACCCGTTCGCCGCCCTGGACACGCTCATCGACCTCGGCGTGGACCGCGTCCTGACCTCCGGCCAGGACAGCAGCGCCCTGGAGGGCGCGCCGCTGATCGCCGACCTGATCCGGCACGCCGGGGACCGCATCATCGTGATGCCGGGCGGCGGCATCACGCCCCGCAACGTCGCCCGGGTCGTCGCCGAGACCGGCGCGCGGGAGATCCACTTCGCCGCGCTCACCCCGGAGCCGAGCCCCGCCGTGCACCGCAACCCGTACCCGTTCATGGGCGGCGAGCTGCGCCGTCCGGAGTACGAGCGGCTCGTCACCAGCGGCGCCGACATCTCCGCGGTGATGCGCGCCGCCGGCTGAGCACGCGCACCGGTCCCGGCGTCGAGGCGGGTGCCCGAAGGCCCCTGGTGGGACGGGGTGAACGTCACGTTCGCCCCGTCCCACCAGGGGTTTCCTGCTCAGAGGGGTCAGCCGTGCTCCACCACCGGGCCACGAGGTCTCGCCGGGGCGGACCCGCCCCGGCCGGGCTTGGCGCGGGCGGCGGGCTTCGGCAGGGTCAGGAGCCGGCGGACGCTCGGGCCTTCGCTCCGCTCACCCGACGTCCGGACGCCGCTCACGCGCTGGCGGGGGACGATCGCGACGGAGCACGGGACGTGCTGGAGAACGGCCGAGGCGATCAGGCCGAGACCGCCGGGCCGCGGGCCGACGCCGCTCCGGCCGCCGGCCCCGTG
>NZ_JBFAOF010001452.1:0-1304 GCF_040675125.1 Spirillospora sp. NPDC049652
CTCGGCCACCGCATCGACGAGGACGCGATCGCCCGGCTGGCCCGCGAGCGGCTCCGCATCCCGGCATGACCGGCGGCCAGGGCGTCCCGGCGGCGGTGTGGGTGGTGGCGGGGCCGCCCGGCGGAGGCAAGAGCACGGTCGCGGACCTGCTGCTCGCGCGGCTGCGGCCGGTTCCGGCGCTGCTGGACAAGGACACCCTCTACGGCCCGTTCGTGGCCGCGACGCTCGCCGCGTCCGGGCGTGACCCGGGCGAGCGTGAAGGCCCCTGGTACGACGAGCACGTCAAGCCCCACGAGTACGAGGGGCTGACCGCGACGGCCCGGGAGATCCGCTCACACGGCTGCCCGGTGCTGCTCAGCGGCCCGTTCACCGGCCACATCCGCTCGCCCGAGCGGTGGGCGGCGTGGGTGGACGAACTCGGCGGCCCGCCCGTCCGGCTGGTGTGGATCAGGTCGGACGCGGCGACGCTGCGGCACCGGCTGGAGGCGCGCGGGCTGCCCCGGGACGCGGGCAAGCTGGCCGCGTTCGACGCCTTCACCGCCCGGATGCGTCCGGAGGAGCCGCCGCCCGTGCCGCACGTCGAGGTCGACAACCGGCTCGACGCACCCGTCCCCCTGGCCGATCAGATCGCCCGGCTGGCCTGAGCGGGCGTGATCCGGCGGCCCGAGCGGGCGGATGCGACCGCTAAGGTCGGTCTGTGATAATTCGGGGGAATCTCACACTGGCCCGGGGCTCCGCGCCGGGCCGTTCACGGGGAGCGGACGGCACACGCGGCCTGGTTGAGGCGGACGGCCCGCGCAGCGCCGTTGAGGCGGACGGCCCGAGCGGCCTGGTTGAGGCAGGCGGCTCACGGGGATGGCCGAACCGCGCCGACGTCGGTGTGCCGCTGCTGCTGCTGGCGCCGCAGCTCGGGCTCGCCGCGCTGATGTCGCTGGCGGACGAGTTCCTGGTCCCCCGCGACCGCTCCGGATGGATCCTGCTGGTCCTGCTGACCCTGCTGCTGGACGGCGCGCTGGTCTGGCGGCGCGTCCGGCCGCTCGCGGTGATCACGGTGATCGTGGCGTGCGGCGACGCCGGGCTCCTGCTGATCCACGCCCAGGAGGCTCCCACCTCCGACATCGCCCTGTGGGTCGCGCTGTTCTCGCTGGCCGCGCACAGCGACCGGTGGAAGGCCGTCGCCGGAGGCGCGACCGCCTACGTCGTCCATGAGGCGGCGACGGCGCTCCGGGCCGACAGCCTGGGCGACTGGACCCTGGACGCCTCGCTGGACGCGCTGCTGCTCCTGGCGCTGACCGCGCTCGGGC
>NZ_JBFAOF010001453.1:0-1304 GCF_040675125.1 Spirillospora sp. NPDC049652
CTGTCCGGCCCCGAGGGCGACCGGCTGACCGGCGGGGGCGCTGACGGCCGCCGCGCTGCTCATCCTCGGGGTGGCGCTCCTCAAGGCGCTCGGCGTGGGCGGGCGGCGGTTCTTCGCCGGGCTCATGCAGTACCGGATGCAGGCGCGGTACCGGCGCGCGGTCACCCGGCAGTACCTGAGGCTGCCGCTCGCCTGGCACCAGAAGCACCCGACGGGGCAGCTGCTGTCGAACGCCAACGCGGACGTCGAGGCGGCGTGGGCGCCGCTCGCGCCGCTGCCGATGGCGGTCGGCGTGGTCTTCATGCTGCTGGTCGCGGCCGTGTCGATCCTGCTGACCGACCCGGTGGTGGCGGTCGTGGGGTTCCTGGTGTTCCCGGCGATCGCGCTGCTGAACGTCGTGTACCAGCGGCGGCTCGCGCCGGTCGCGACCCGCGCGCAGCAACTGCGCGCCGAGGTCAGCGAGGTCGCGCACGAGAGCTTCGAGGGCGGGCTGGTCGTCAAGACGCTCGGCCGCGAGGAGGCCGAGACCGAGCGGTTCGCGGCGCGCGCCGACGCGCTGCGGGACGCCAACATCGCGGTCGGACGCGTCCGGGGGATGTTCGACCCGGTGCTGGAGGCGCTGCCGAACCTGGGCGTGCTGGCCGTCCTGCTGATCGGGTCGGTGCGGCTGGAGTCGGGCGCGATGACGGCCGGCGACCTGGTGCACGTGGCCTACCTGTTCACCCTGCTGGCGTTCCCGATCCGGTCGCTGGGCTGGGTGCTGGCGGAGGTGCCGCGCAGCGTGGTCGGCTGGGACCGGGTGCGGAGCGTCCTGGACGCGGGCGGGTCGATGCCGTACGGGGACGCGGAGCTGAAGGCGGGCGCGCCCGCCGCGCTGCGCGTCGAGGCGGTGCGGTTCGGCTACGAGCCGGCCGAGGGCGTCCCGGCGGCGGACGTGCTGCGGGACGTGTCGTTCGAGGCGTCCCCCGGCCGGACGGTCGCGGTGGTCGGCCCGACCGGCTCGGGCAAGTCGACGCTGACCTCGCTGCTGGTGCGGCTGGTGGACCCGGCGGACGGGTCGGTCCTGCTGGACGGCCTGGACGCGCGGGACGTCCGGGCGGGCGGCATCGCCGCGACCGCCGCGCTCGTCCCGCAGCAGACGTTCATGTTCGACGACACCGTCCGCGGCAACATCACGCTCGGCCTGGACGTCCCGGACGAGCGGGTGTGGGCGGCGCTGCGGCTGGCGCAGGGCGACGGGTTCGTGGCGGCGCTGCCGGACGGCCTGGACACCCGGATCGGTGAGCGCGGGACGACGCTGTCCG
>NZ_JBFAOF010001454.1:0-1302 GCF_040675125.1 Spirillospora sp. NPDC049652
AGCGCCGCGGGGACGGACGCCTCGTCCCGCCAGCGGCGCGGCTCGCGCAGCAGCCGCTCGGCGAACAGGGCGCACAGCAGCACCCACAGCAGGGCGGCGAGGACCAGCAGCGCCACCGACAGCACCTCGGATCCGGCCAGGTGCAGGCCGGCCGAGAGGATGCCGGTCGCCATCACCTCGGCGCCGAAGACCGGCCCCACGGCGGGCGCCGGGTCCGGCGCGTCCTGGGCTCGCGTCATAGCCGTAGTCTCCCGGGACCGTCCCTGGTCCCCGGTGTCCGCGCCCGCCCCGGCGTGGCGCGTGACGGCGGGCACGCGAGCCCCTCATATACCTGAATCCGGCGCGCGGGATAGGGGTTGACCGTTTTCCTCCGCGGTACTTACCGTCGCGGCAGTTGTGTCTCACGTCACACCGCCCCCGAGGAGGAAGAGCATGGCGGAACGACTGAGAACGTCCTTCCGGCTGACCGGGCTGGGCCGCGAGATGGCCGCCGAGTTCGCCGGGACCCTGATCCTGATCCTGTTCGGCGTGGGCGTGGTGGCCCAGGTCGTCGCGGGCGGGATCGGGAACCACGACAGCATCGCCTGGGCCTGGGGCCTGGGCGTGACCCTCGGCGTGTATGTGGCCGCCACGATCAGCGGCGGCCACCTCAACCCGGCGGTCACCCTCGCCCTGGCGGTCTTCCAGGGCTTCTCCTGGCGCAAGGTCGTCCCGTACGTGGGCGCCCAGGTCGCCGGGGCGTTCGTGGCGGCGCTGATCGTCCGCTGGAACTACACCGAGGTGCTGGCCAAGGCCGATCCCGGCCACACCATCAAGACCCAGGGCGTGTTCTCCACCCTGCCCGGCAATGGAACGCTCCCGGTGAGCACCTGGGGCGCGCTGCGCGACCAGGTCATCGGCACCGCGATCCTGCTGTTCGTCGTCCTCGCCCTCACCGACCTGAGGAACCAGCCCCCGCTGGCCAACCTCGCGCCCGTCGTCATCGGCCTGCTGGTCGTCGCGATCGGGATGGCGTGGGGCACCGACGCCGGGTACGCCATCAACCCCGCCCGCGACTTCGGCCCCCGCCTGGCCGAGTACATCACCGGGTACGGCGGGGCGTGGCGCGACCAGAACCACGACCTCTACTTCTGGGTGCCGATCGCCGGCCCGCTGATCGGCGGGGTCGTCGGGGCGGGCCTCTACCTGGTATTGATCGGGAACCACCTCACCGGCCCCGGTGAGGCCGCGGCCGCGGCCCCGGCCGAGCACGCCGCGGCGCGGCACCCCGAACCGCAGTACGACGTGCCCGGCGGCACGACC
>NZ_JBFAOF010001455.1:0-1302 GCF_040675125.1 Spirillospora sp. NPDC049652
CGCGACGCCGCCCGCGCCGAGGCCGACCGGGCGCGCCGCCAGATCGACCAGTTCACGCACAACACGCTGTCGTCGAACCTGCCCGCGGGCCGGATGCCCGGCAGCGGTTCGCCCAGCACGACCGGCGCTCCCGGAGCGCCGGACATGCCGAACCTGTCCGACGGCGCGTCACCGGTCCACCCGCCGCACAGCGTCATGCCGGTTCCGCCGTCCGCGCCGGGCCACGGCACGCCCTACACGGCCGCCGACCCCACCGGCGGCTACCCGGCCACCGACGGCACCAACGGCTATCCGACCGCCGATCCCGCGAACGGCTACCGGAACGGCGAATCCGGCGGCTACACGCCCGGCGAGCGCACCGGCGGCTACCCGTCGGTGGACGGAGCGCCGGGGATGCCGCTCGCGGCGCCCACTCCTCCGGCGGTGCCGGGGCCGGTCGGCATACCGTCCTCGATCACGGGCGGCACGCCCTTCGTCGGGGCGGGGTCGCACGGCGGGCCCCACGGCCAGGCGCCCGCGCCGTCCGGCGTGAACGGCAACGGCCCTGGCAACGCCAACGGCGGTGGGAACGGCAACGGCGGGATGAACGGCCACCGCCGCGGCCCCGACGACCGCGAGGACCCTCTCTTCACCAAGCCGTGACGCGTCCCGCCGCCCGCCGGCGTGGGCGGCCGGATCGCTGGAAGCACGAGAACGGTGCCGGGTGCGACGCACCCGGCACCGTTCGGTCTCCGGTCACAGATAACGGACGATCACGACGAGCACCAGCACGGAGCAGGCCAGGATCCAGACGGCGTGGCCGCGCTCCCTGCTGGCGGTGGCGCGCAGGTTGGTCACCCGCCGCCGGCTCTGCTTGACATCGAACATCGCACGACGCGCGCGCTCCCAGGTCATCCCCATGTAGACCGCGAGGCCCGCCACGGCGAGGACGAGGACTGCGTTTCCGGTCATCTGGCCCGACCTCCACTGGCCGCAGATGCTCAGAATTCAACGCGATTGTCCCTGCCCCGCACCGTGCCGCGCGACACATTTTCGGCGCTGATCCGTCTGGCCGGCATGGGGCCCGGCTCCGGATCATGGTGCCAATAGCGGCAATTACCCATAATTCCGGCAAAATGTCTATCCGCGGAAGCGCTCCGGGTCGACCTCGATCCAGATCTGCTCGGCCCGCCCGATCAGCCGGCCGTCCGCGCCGTAGACCGCGCTGCCCGCGAACATCTTGCGGCCCTGGCGGCTGCGCGCGACGCCGACCGCCACGCACGGCTCGCCCGCCTCGGGCAGGTCGTGCACGCGCGCGGTCAT
>NZ_JBFAOF010001456.1:0-1300 GCF_040675125.1 Spirillospora sp. NPDC049652
CCGCGTCTATCGGGAACCGCTCCCCCGCGGTTACCTGCGGGTAGGCGCCGGTCTCGGTGGGTTCGTTCGCGGCGGCGGCGGGGTCGTGCGGGGGCTGGTGGCGGCCCGGGAAGTCGCGGGTGAGGGCGCCCGCGCCGGTGCTGGACGCGCCGCCGGGCAGCCAGTGCCCGTCGGGGGCGCGGTGGGAGTAGACGACGCCGTGGGGGTCCCGCACCAGCTCGTCGGTGACGCCCTTCAGGACCAGAGTGGTGCCGAGGACGGAGTTCCAGGAGCCGACGGTGAGGCGGCCGGCGCCGAGCTGGGAGGCGCAGCCGTCGGTGCATCCGGCGACCACCGGGATGCCGGCGGGCAGCCCGGTGTGCTCGGCGGCGGACGCGGAGACGGCGCCGAGCGGCGTGCCGGAACGTTCCAACGGGGGAAGCAGCCCGGCCGGGACGCCGAGGGCGTCCAGGACGTCGCGGGGCCAGTCCTCGGCGACCAGGTCCGCGCCGGTCTTGAGCGCGGAGCTGAGGTCGGTGGCGACGGGGTGCCCGGTGAGCCGCGCGTTGACGAAGTCGGTCTGGTGCGCCAGCCGGACGCCGTCGCCGGGCAGGTCGCGGCGGTGCTCCAGCAGCCACAGCAGCCGGGGCAGGGCCCAGGCGGGCTGCATGCGCTGGTAGCCGAGCCGCTCCCAGACGTGCCCGCCCGCGCGGTTGACGCGTTCGACATGGTTGACGGCGCGCGTGTCGTCGTACATCAGGCCAGGCGTCAACGGACGGCCGGTCTCGTCGGCGAGCAGGATGGTGCCGGACGTGCCGTCCACCGCGACCGCCTGGACGGTCCCGGCGGGGACGCCGCGCAGCGCCTGGCGGCAGGCCGCGCCCACGGCCGTCCACCACTCCTCCGGGTCCTGCTCGTGCCGGGGGCCGTCGCGGTGGTCGGTCAGCGGGTGGCCGCCGGCGCCGAGCACCCGTCCCCCGGCCGTGACGGCGAGGGCCCGGACGCTCTGGGTGCCCAGGTCGATGCCGATCCATACCGCCTCGTCCCTGGCGTTCGGCCGGGTCACAGGGTCCCCCCGTCGGTTCGGTCGCTGCGGCGCGCGTCCGCCAGGATCGGCCAGGTGGCCGACGCGGCGGTCCGCACGTCGAGGAAGGTCTGGTACATGCGGGTGTAGAGGTCGGCGCGGCCCGGGTCGGGCCGGTAGGAGTCGCCGGCGCGGACGTGGTCGCGCGCGGCGTCGGTGATCGTGGCGGCGCGCCCGGTGGCGACCGCGCCGACCAGGAACGCCCCGCGCGCCCCGGCCTCGGCGTCGGTGGTGCGG
>NZ_JBFAOF010001457.1:0-1299 GCF_040675125.1 Spirillospora sp. NPDC049652
GGCCGCCAGGCCGCACCCGGAGGGTTCACCGGCGGCGCGTCGGAGGTCCTGACCGACCCCGCCGAAGCCGCCCGCCTGGCCAAGGACCAGCGCTGGTTCCTCGCCGTGTTCGTCTTCAAGGTCGCCCTCGGCCTGGTCGCCTTCGCGATCAAGCCCTGGCTGGGCGTGCTGTTCTTCGCCGTGTACGCCGTCTACTTCTGGCGCGAGATGCGCGGCGGCGACGACGAGGGCGGCGCCGGCGCGGAGCTCGACCTCGAGCCGCTGAAGCTGCAGCCGAACCGGCCGGTCCCGGCGGGCTGGGCGATCGCCGTCCAGACCCTCGCCACCCTCACGGTGATCTTCTTCGCGTCCCAGCTGTTCGTGCACCAGCTCGACGCGATCGGCCCGATGCTCGGGCTGCCCGCCGCGGTCACCGCGCTGCTGCTGTCCCCGGTCGCGACCGAGCTGCCCGAGATCATGAACGCGGTGATCTGGGTCCGGCAGGGCAAGACCAGCCTCGCCCTCGCCAACATCTCCGGCGCGATGATGATCCAGGCGACCGTCCCGTCCGGGCTCGGCCTGCTGTTCACGCCCTGGAAGTTCGACCACGCCCTGATCTGGTCGGGCGCGATGACCATGGTCGCGATCGTCTACCTGCTCGCGACCATGCGCGCCCACAGGCTGACGCCCGCCCGCCTCGCCTGGACGGGCGTCCTCTACCTGGTCTTCGCCGCCGGCCTGGTCGTCATCCTCTGATCCGGGCGGCGGTCAGGCCGCGGCGTCCAGGTCGATGACGGTGTCGGCGGACGCGATGACGGCCGGGTCGTGCGTCGCGACCAGGGTGACGCAGTCGTGCGCCCGCGTGCGGTCGGTGATCAGTCCGGCGATCGCGTCGGCCTGGGAGCGGTCGACGGCGGCGGTCGGCTCGTCCACCAGCAGCAGCGCCGGGGTCAGGAACAGGGCGCGGGCCAGGGCGACGCGCTGGCGCTCCCCGCCGGACAGCTGGTCGGGCCGGTGCTTCAGGCGGTCGCCCAGCCCCACCTCCTCCAGGGCGGCGACGGCCCGCGTCCGGTGCCGGCGGGTGCCCTCGCCCGCGACGTAGGTCGCGGCCAGCAGCTGCTCGGTCGCCGTCAGGGCGCCGAGCAGGTTGCCCGTCTGGAACATGTAGCCGATCCGCTCGCGGCGCAGCCGGGCGCGTTCGCCGTCGCCGAGCCGCGCGATGTCGGCGCCGTCCAGCTCGACGGCGCCCGAGTCGGGCCGCAGCAGCGCTCCCGCCACGGCCAGCAGCGTGGACTTGCCGGAGCCGGACGGGCCCACCAG
>NZ_JBFAOF010001458.1:0-1296 GCF_040675125.1 Spirillospora sp. NPDC049652
ATCGCCCCGGCGGTGACGTAGGCGACGAGCCGCTTGGTCCCCGGCTGGTCCTCGCGCACCACCACGGTGGCCCGGCCGACGGCGTCGTGCGCGGTCAGGACGGCCTCGATCTCGGCCGGCTCGACGCGGAACCCGCGGATCTTCACCTGGTCGTCGGCGCGTCCGGCGAATTCCAGGACGCCGTCGCCCGTCCAGCGGACCAGGTCGCCCGTCCGGTACATCCGGGTCTCGGGGGTGAACGGGCAGGCGACGAAGCGCTCGGCGGTGAGCGCGGGGTTACCGATGTAACCGCGCGCCACGCCAGAACCGGCGACATACAACTCACCCGTCACGCCGGGCGGAACGGGACGCAGGTACTCGTCCAGGACGTAGGCGCGGGCGTTGTCCATCGGACGGCCGATGGGCACCACGCCGTCCACCTGCGAGGAATCGGTGAAGGGCAGCTCGGTGGTGAACGCCGTGGTCTCCGTCGGGCCGTAGGTCGTGCGGACCACCAGGCCCGGGTGCGCCTCCAGCAGCGTCCGGACGGCGACCGGGGACACCACGTCGCCGCCGGTGGAAACCTCACGGACACCGGCGAACATCTCCGGGGCCTGCTCGGCCAGCGCGGCGAACAGCCCGGCCGTGGCGTGCACGTTCGTCACGCCGTGCTCGGCGACCAGAGCCACCCGCGCCCGGACGTCCACCTGTCCCGCCGGGACGATCACCAACCGGCCGCCGCGCAGCAGCGGCACCCAGAGCTCGTACGTCGAGGCGTCGAAGGCGTGGTTGGCCTGGACCAACACGCGCCGCACCACGTCGTCGCGCCAGCATTCGGCGGCGCAGAAGTCGGTGACGTTGGCGTGCGTGACGGCCACGCCCTTCGGGGTGCCCGTCGAGCCCGACGTGTAGATCACATACGCGAGCTGGCCGGGCGTGACGGCGACGCCGACCGGCGTCTCCGTCTCGTCCAGGGAGGCCAGGAAGTCCTCGTCCACCACCTCGACCGGCGCGGCCTCGGCGAGCATGAGCGCGACCCGCTCGTCCGGATAGGACGGGTCGATCGGCAGATACGCCGCACCCGCCTTCAACGTCCCCAGCAGGACCGCGATCAGGTCGGACGACCGCTCCAGGCGCACCCCGACCAGGTCCTCACGGCCGACCCCCCGCGCGCGCAACGTGTGCGCGACCCGGTTGGCCCGGCGGTCCAGTTCGGCATAGGTCCGGCGTTCGCCGCCGAAGACCGCCGCGACCGCGTCCGGCGACCGCCGCGCCCGCGCCTCGAACAGGTCCGGCAGCGAACCGGCCGGACGCGCG
>NZ_JBFAOF010001459.1:0-1296 GCF_040675125.1 Spirillospora sp. NPDC049652
AAAAGCTTTTGAGTGAATAGCTGTGAGGTGTGTTTTTGACTGTTGTTCTGACGTGTTCTCTTCCTATCTGTAACGACCTGGCCGCCGTCGACCGCCTGACCGACCGGGGCGTCCGCGTCGTCAAGGGCCGCGGCCGCATCACCGCGCGCGGCGAGGTCACCGTGGACGGCGAGACCTTCCGCGCGTCCCGCGGGATCCTGCTGAACACCGGCACCAGCCCGACCGCGCCGCCGGTCGAGGGCCTCGCCGACCTGCCGTACTGGACCAACCGCGACGTCGTCCGCGCCACCACGGCCCCGGAGTCGCTGCTGGTGCTCGGCGGCGGCGTCGTCGGCGTCGAGCTCGCGCAGATCTTCTCCAGGTTCGGCACCCGCGTCACGATCGTGGAGGTCGCCGACCGGCTGCTCGCCCAGGACGAGCCCGAGTCGTCGGAGCTGATCGAGGACGTCTTCGACGACCAGGGCATCACCGTCCGGACGGGCGCGAAGGTGTCGGCGGCGTCCTACGACGGCACGTCGTTCACGCTGTCGCTGCCGGACGGCGACCTGACCGCCGAGCGCCTGCTGGTCGCCGCGGGCCGCCGCCCGAACATCCGCGAGCTCGGCCTTGAGCACTACGACGTGGACGAGACCGCCCGCGCCCTCCCGGTGGACGACCGGATGCGCGTCGCCGACGGCCTCTGGGCGATCGGCGACATCACCGGCAAGGGCGCGTTCACGCACATGTCGATGTACCAGGCCGCGATCGCCGTCCGGTCCATCACCGGTGAGGACGGCCCAGCCGCGTCGTACCACGCCGTCCCGCGCGTCACCTTCACCGATCCGGAGATCGGCGCGGTCGGCCTCACCGAGGCGCAGGCCCGCGACCAGGGCCTCAACGTCCGGGTGGGGCACACGAAGATCGCCGAGTCGACCCGCGGCTGGATCCACGGCGCGCCCGGCAACGAGGGCTACATCAAGCTGATCGAGGACGCCGACAAGGGCGTCCTGGTGGGGGCGACCGCCGCCGGTCCGTACGGCGGCGAGGTCCTCGGCGCGCTGGTCACGGCCGTGCACGCCCGCGTCCCCACCGAGACGCTGCGGACGATGATCTACGCCTACCCGACCTTCCACCGCGCCATCGAGGCCGCGCTCGCCGACCTCGGCTGAGCTCTGCGGTACGGCACCCGCCGCACGGCACGCGCCGCACGGCCCCCGCCGCGCTCGCCGGCCTCAGCCGGTCCGCAGCAGGGCGGACGCCGCGCTCACCAGCGCGGCGTTGCCCGAGGCGGCCGTGCCGTCCGGGAGCAGGAGCGTG
>NZ_JBFAOF010001460.1:0-1295 GCF_040675125.1 Spirillospora sp. NPDC049652
ATCGGCGTCGGCGCGCGCGTGCACGTTGCGGGGGCCGACCGGGTCCGCGGACCGGTCGCCGGGTGCGACCAGGGTCGGTTCCGTGACTCCGGCGAGCAGGTCCCGCCACGCGGCGCGGGCCGTGTCCCGGTCCTGGCCGGCGAGCCAGGCCAGGTACTCCCGGTAGGAGCCGGCCGGAGGCAGCCCGCCCGCGTCTCCCCCGGCCGCGTACACCTGCTCCATCTCGTCGAACAGGACGGGAAGGGACCAGCCGTCCATCAGGATGTGGTGCATCGTGACGACCAGGCGGTGCCGGGAGTCCCCCAGCCTGACGAGCAGCAGGCGGATGAGCGGGGCCTCGGCGGGGTCGAAGCCCCGGGCCTGCTCCTCCCCGGCCAGCCGGTCCGCCTCCGCTTCGGCGTCCTGTCCGGACATTCCCGACAGGTCCGCCTCGCGCCAGGGCGGGACCACGTCGCGGGCGACCACCTGGATGAGCCGGCGCAGCCCGGCGGGCTGGCGGAACCCGGCGCTGAGGTTGGGGTGGCGGCGCAGCAGGGCCGTCCAGGTCGCGCGCAGGATCTCCGGGTCCACCGGTCCCGCCAGTTCGAGGACGCGCTGTTCGACGTAGGTGTCCCGGCCCTGGCCCTCGTAGTGGGCGTGGAAGAGCAGCCCTTCCTGCAGCGGGGACAGCGGCCAGACGTCGAGGAGCCCCGGGCACGTCCCGTCCAGGTCGTCGATCTGCGCCTGGTCGAGGGTGACGAGGGGGAAGTCGGAGGGTGTGTGCCCGCCGCCGCCCGGGGTGGCGGCGTGGGCGGCCAGTCCGCCGAGCATGGCGGCCCAGCTCGCGGCCAGGGCGTCGAGCGAGGCGTCCGGGAGCACGCCGCCCGGGCTGGTCAGTTCCAGGGTCAGGCGGGTGCCGTCCGGCAGGGCCTCGGCGAACGCGTCGGCTTCCAGGACGTGCGCGCCGGCCGCCTCGGCATCGCTCACCGCCGCCATGCCGCCGGGGACCGGTTCCCAGTCGCCCCCGGTCAGCGCGGACCGTCCGAGGTAGTTGAAGGCGACCTGCGCGGACGGGAGGTCGGCGAAGACGGACGCGGTGTCGGGGCCAAGATGGCGGAGCAGTCCGTAACCGAGCCCGTCACCGGGCACGGCCCGCGACTGCTCCTTGACCAGCTTGATCAGCCGTCCGGCATCCGCGCCGCCGGCCCGCACTCGCGCGGGGTCGGTGGTGTCGGGGTCGATGCGGACGGGGTGGACGGCGGTGAACCAGCCGACGGTCCGGCTGAGGTCGAGCCCGTCGGACGTGCGGCCGTGGC
>NZ_JBFAOF010001461.1:0-1293 GCF_040675125.1 Spirillospora sp. NPDC049652
GCCGAGCCGATGCGGCACGACCGGCTGTTCCTCGCCGGGGACGCCGCGCACATCGTCCCGCCGACCGGGGCCAAGGGCCTCAACCTCGCGGTGTCGGACGTGACGGTCCTCGCCCGCGCGCTGACCGAGCGGTACGCGTCCGGCGCGACCGCGCTCCTGGACGGCTACTCGGCCGCCTGCCTGCGGCGGGTGTGGCGGGCCGAGCACTTCTCGTACTGGATGACCACGCTGCTGCACACCGACCCGGAGGGCGACGCGTTCGGCCGGCGGCTGCAGCTCGCCCACCTGGACTACGTGGCAGGATCTGCGTCCGCCATGGCCTCCCTTGCCGAAAACTACGCCGGACTCCCCCTTGAGTGATCAATACCGCCATAATGTCGTGATCTTTGTGACATGGGGGTAGTCGGGATGGACGGGGACGGCACGGCGCTCGGCAGCCGCTACACGCTGGTCGACATGATCGGCCAGGGCGGCATGGGCGTGGTGTGGCGGGCGCGCGACCGCGTGACCGGCGAGGAACGAGCGGTCAAGGTGCTGCGGCCCGAGCTCGCGGTCGATCCGGCCGCGGTGACCAGGTTCGTCAGGGAGCGCACGGCGCTGCTGCGGGTCCGGCACCAGAGCGTGGTGACCGTGCACGACCTGGTCGTGGAGGGGGACCGGCTCGCCCTGGTCATGGACCTGGTGACCGGCGAGGACCTCGCGGAGTACCGCGGGCGGCGCGGGGGCGCGCTGGCGCCCGCCGAGGCCGCCTGGCTGGTCGGCCAGGTCTGCGCGGCGCTGGTCGCGGTGCACGAGGCGGGCCTCGTCCACCGGGACCTCAAGCCCGCCAACGTGCTGCTCGACCACGGCGCGCCCGAGTCGCCGGTGCGGCTCGCCGACTTCGGCGTCGCCCGGATCGCGTCCGGGGACGACCTGACCGCCACGGGCAACATCGTCGGAACGCCCCGCTACATGGCGCCCGAGGTGCTGGAGGGGGCCGAGCCCGGCCCGCCCGCCGACGTCTACGCCGCGGGCATCACCCTCTACGAACTGCTCGCCGGGCGCCAGCCGTTCGGCGGCGGCAGCATCTCGGCGGTCCTGCACGAGCACCTGCACGTCCCGCCGCCTCCGCTGCCGGGCCTGCCGCCGGAGCTGTGGACGCTTCTCGAGCAGAGCCTCGAGAAGCAGCCGATGGCGCGCATCGGCGCCTACGACCTGGGCCGCCGCCTGATGGACTACGCCCGCGCGAACCACCGGGGCCGGTTCGCGATCACCCTGCCCAGCGGGGCCCAGGCGCCGTCCCGTCCGGGGCCG
>NZ_JBFAOF010001462.1:0-1290 GCF_040675125.1 Spirillospora sp. NPDC049652
ATCGCGGCCAGCAGCGAGTCGGCGCCGGCGCGCCCGGCGGCCGGGACGTCCGCGTCCCCGGCTCCACCCGAGCCTCCGCCCCCGCCTCCACCCCCTCCCGACCCGCGTCCGGCGACCCGGGCCGAGCGGAACCCGCCCGCGTGCGGGCCGTGGCCTGATCCCCGACGCCCCGAAGACGAGACCTGTGCTGTGCCCCCAACCCCGCTCTCCCCGCCGCTCACCGCGACCGGCGGGCCCCCCGGTGTGCCCGTGACCCGCGACCGCGAAGCGTCCGCCGAGCCCGTTCCGCCCGCGTTCCAGCGCGTCCGCGACGCCCTGCGCGCCGTCCTGGACGCCCCCTCGCCGCGCCCCGAGCTCGACCTCGAGGACATGCCCGCCCCGCAGCGCCTGGCGCCCTACGCGGCCGCGCTGTCCGGATCGGTCTACCGCGACGACGACACCGAGGTCGCGTCCGGACGGCTGATCGTGCTGTACGACCCGGCCGGCCGGGACGGCTGGGCCGGCGGCTTCCGCGTCGTCGCCTACGTCCGCGCCGACCTGGAGCCGGAGTTCGCCGCCGACGAGCTGATCGGCTCGGTCGCGTGGAGCTGGCTGCTGGAGGCGCTGGAGCCCGCCGGGTTCACCGCCGTGTCCGGGACGATCACCCGCGCGGTGTCGGAGAGCTTCGGCGACAAGAGCGACGAGCCGTCCGCGACCGAGCTGGAGCTGCGCGCGTCCTGGTCCCCGACCGACTCCGGTTCGGGCATCGACATGGCCGGGCACGTGGCCGCGTGGTGCGAGGTCATGATCGCCGCCGCGGGCCTGCCGCCGACCGGCGTCACCGCGCTGCCGGACGGCACCGGCGGCACGGGCCGCTGAGCGACGTACGGTAGGGGCGTGGGAAGCACAGCGCCGGGCACCGAGACCGCCGGGGAGAACACCGAGACCGTGGGAGCGTCCGAGACACCGCCGACCGCCGCGCGGACGGGCACGACCGAATCCGCACGCGCGCACGAGGCCGAGCAGCCGCGCGACCATATCGCCGGAGCCGCGGGTTCCGCCGCGGCCGTCGGGTCCGCCGGAGCGGCCGTGGCGGCGGGAGCCGCCGGGGCCGCCGGCGTGGCGACCGGCCCCCCGGCCGGGTCCGGCGGGGACGGGTCCGGCGAGGCCGCCGACCCGGGCGCGGGAGGCGCGCCGGTGGCGCAGCCGCTGCTGGAGCCGCGCGAGGGCGTGCCGCCGGTGGTGTCGAGCGAGGCCGAGCTGGCGCGGGTCGTCGAGGCGTTCGCGAAGGGCAGCGGGCCGGTCGCGGTG
>NZ_JBFAOF010001463.1:0-1290 GCF_040675125.1 Spirillospora sp. NPDC049652
CGACCGCGACGCCGTGCTGGGCAGCGGCGCGTCCGAGACCGTCCAGGTGCGGCCCCGGTCGCGGCTGTGGAACACCCGCGAGCGGTCCCCGCCGCCGGTCGCGATCCACGCGTCGCGGGAGCCGCGGGAGACCAGGCACTGCCCGCTGGCGGCGAACCCGGCCTCGCCGGGCAGCGCGGCGGGCATCCCGGCGCTCGGCAGCACCTTCCAGCTCCGGCCGCCGTCGGCCGTCGAGAGGATGCGGAACTTCCCGTCCACGGGGTCGCTGACGGCCAGGCCGTTGTGCCGGTCGAAGAAGGTCATGCAGTCGTAGAACGCCTTGGGGTCGGCGTTCCGGAAGCCGGTCGTCCAGGTGCGGCCGCCGTCGGAGGTCCGGTAGACCCGGGACGCGTCGCCCTCGCCGATCGCCAGCACGACGGCGTTGTCGGCGTCGAACGCCTCCACGTCGCGGAACTCCAGGCCCGCCGCGTCCGCCGGGGCCACCTTGGCCCACGTGCGGCCGCCGTCCACGGTGCGCAGGACGGTCCCGCCGCTGCCCGCGGCCCAGGCGGTGTGGCGGTCCACGGCCGCCAGGCCGCGGAACCGGGCCTGGACGCCGGTGTCGGTGAGCTTCCAGCCGGGGTGCGGCGCGCCCGCGTGGGCCGTCCCGCCGAGGCCGGCGGTCAGGGTCGCCGCCGCCAGGCCCGCCACCGGGAGGGACCGGATGATCTTCCGCGTCAGAGTCATGGCGCGGAAGGTAGCGAAGTGGGATCTTCACGTCCAGACCCGGCGATACAGCAGCGTCGCCCGGACGGCGCGGCGTCCGCCTCCCGGCCGCGCGGAGCGGTCGTGTGGACGGTGCTCCCGGCCGCTACTAAGGTGTGCGCTGGACGACACCGAGCGGACGGGGGTGGGCGTGGACGGGACGACGCCACGTCGCCGCAGGCTGCTCATGCTCCTGGCGGGCCTGTTCGGGCTCGTCACGACCGTCGCGTCCGCACTGCCCGGCGGCGCGGCCGCGGCTCCCGAGAGCTCCGCCACGGCGTCCGGCCTCCCGGGGCAGGACTGCGCGAGCCACTGTGCCCAGCGCGCCGCTCAGGACGGCACCGGGCGGGAACGCGCCGCCCGGCGGCCGGGCCAGGAGCGGGCGGTCCAGCGCAGCGAGGCGCTGAAGGCCGGCGCGGCCCTGTTCCACCGGTACTACGCGGCCGTCATCTCCCGGTACGAGACGCGGCCGGGCCTCGACACCGCCCGGCCCGCGCTCGCGGCCGCCCGGGCGGCCGGTCCGGGGCCGGCCGAAGCGCCCGCGCC
>NZ_JBFAOF010001464.1:0-1287 GCF_040675125.1 Spirillospora sp. NPDC049652
AGCACGGCCACGATCGCGCCGATCCACGCGGCGGCCTTGCCGCCCGCGCCGCCCCGCTTGCCGTCCTGGTCGTAGTCGCCGTCCTGCCGGTAGTCGCCGTACTGGACGGGCGGCAGGTCGTAGCCGCCGCCGTCCTGCCGCCGCACCTGCGTCGCGCCCATGACCTGGGTGTGCTGCGGCTGGTGGACGGCCGTGGGCGCGGCCCCCATCATCATCGTGGACGCGGCGGTCGACGCCACCGGCTGCCCGTGCAGGGCCCGCTGGACCTCCTGCCGGAACTCGCCCGCGTTCTGGTACCGGTCGGCCGCGCTCTTCGCCATCGCCTTGAGCACGATCGCGTCCGCCCAGTGCGGGATGTCCGGATCGACCTGGGACGGCGGCGTCGGCTCCTCCCGGACGTGCTGGTAGGCGATCGCGACCGGGGAGTCGCCGGTGAACGGCGGCCGCCCGGTCAGCAGCTCGTACAGCACGCAGCCGGTCGAGTAGAGGTCGCTGCGGGCGTCCACCCGCTCGCCCCGCGCCTGCTCGGGCGACAGGTACTGCGCGGTGCCGATCACCTGCGCGGTCTGGGTCATCGTGGACGCCGAGTCGTGCATCGCGCGGGCGATGCCGAAGTCCATGACCTTGACCTCGTGCTGCCGGGTCAGCATCACGTTCGCCGGCTTGATGTCGCGGTGCACGATGCCGCCGCGGTGGCTGTAGTCCAGGGCGCGCAGGATGCCGTCGGTGATCTCCAGCGCCTTCTGCGGCATCAGCGCCCGGTTCTCGCGCAGCAGGTCGCGCAGCGTCGAACCGTCCACGTACTCCATGACGATGTACGGGATGTGGGTGTCGCCGATGGAGTCCTCGCCGGTGTCGTACACGGCGATCACCGAGGGGTGGTTCAGGGACGCCGCGGACTGCGCCTCGCGCCGGAACCGCTCCTGGAACGTGGGGTCGCGGGCGAGGTCCGAGCGCAGCGTCTTGACCGCGACCACGCGGTCGAGCCGCAGGTCACGGGCACGGTAGACCTCGGCCATGCCGCCGCGTCCGATCACGGACTCCAGCTCGTAGCGGCCGCCGAGCAGCCGAGGTTGACTCATCTGTGCACATTCCCTCGTACGTCGTCACCCTGTCCCCCGAACCTAGCCGCCCGCCGCGCGGACGCGGCGGAGCCGGGCTCGGAGTTGACGGAGTCGTGGCGCGTCCCGGTCCGGCCGGGAGTGCTCCCGGCCGGGCGAGGCGCCGCACTCCGGCCGGGGCGCCGCGTCCGGCCGCGGCCGGGACGCCGCCCGGCCGGGCGGAGTC
>NZ_JBFAOF010001465.1:0-1287 GCF_040675125.1 Spirillospora sp. NPDC049652
CCCACGCCGGCCGGGAAGGCGAGCGGGCCGGTGACGCCCGTGATCGGCGCGTCCGCGCGGCTGCTCTCGGGCACCGGTGACGTCCGGACGGGCCAGGTCTACCCGGCCAACGGACACGCGGGCGTCTCCGCGCCGGAGCTGCTCTTCGGCCTCGACCGCGGGGCCGTCATCCCGGCCGCGTCCACCACGGGGACCGGGGCCGGGGCCGTCCCGGTCCGGCTGGACTGGCGGGACGCCTGCGGCACCCTCCACCACGGCGAGACCCGGCTCGCGCCGGGCTGGCACACCGTACTGCTGACCTCTGACGGGTCCGTCCGGGAGGCGGGACAGTGAGTTCCACGACCAGCTCCACCACGACCAGCTCCACGACGACAGGCGGCGCCGCCACCGCGGCGAAGGCCGCCCGCCCCGCCAAGGACCCGCGCGTCGTCGCGCTGCGCCGGTTCGCGCTCTCCATCACGGCCTTCACCGTCCTCGGGCACGCCGTCCTCGGCTTCGAGCAGGCGTACGCCACGCCGGTCGTCGCGCTCGCCACGGCGTACGTGCTGGAACTCGGCCTGGAGACCCTGGACGCGTGGGCGACCGGGAGGCCGCGCAAGTACGCGGGCGGCGCGCGCGCCCTGCTGGACTTCCTGCTGCCCGCGCACATCACCGCGCTGGCCTGCGCGATGCTGCTGTACGCCAACAGCCGGCTCGGCCCGGTGATCTTCGCGGTGACCATCGGGATCACCTCGAAGTACCTGGTCAGGGTCCGCGTGAACGGCCGTCCGCGGCATGTGCTGAACCCGTCGAACCTGGGCATCGCCGTCGTGCTGGTGATGTTCCCGTGGGTCGGGATCGCCCCGCCCTACCAGTTCACCGAGTGGATCGGCGGGCCGCTGGACTGGCTCGTCCCGGCCCTGATCCTGGCGTCCGGGACGATGCTGAACGCGATGCTCACCAGGAAGATGCCGCTGATCGCCGGCTGGGTGGGCGGGTTCCTGCTGCAGGCGGTGCTGCGCGCGCTGCTGACCGACACCGCGGTGCTGAGCGCGCTGCTGCCGGTGACCGGCGTGGCGTTCGTCCTGTTCACCAACTACATGATCACCGACCCGGGGACGACGCCCGCCAGGCCCCGCAACCAGGTCTGGTTCGGCCTGGCGACGGCCGCCGCCTACAGCGTGCTGGTCACCTTCCACGTGGTGTTCGGGCTGTTCTTCGCCCTGGTCGCGGTGTGCGTCCTGCGCGGGGCGGGGCTGGCCTTCCTGTCGCTGCGCGACGCGCGGCGGGGGGACGCGGAGGTTCCGG